>DATABU010000135.1:0-16839 GCA_036259415.1 Longimicrobiaceae bacterium | reverse complement strand
GATCGCGCAGCTCCGCGACGTGCTGCAGAGCCTGGACGCGCGCATGGCGCTGATCGAGGAGCGGCAGGACTTCACCGAGGCGCTCCTCCACTCCGGCGACGGGAAGCGGCCCGCCGCGCTCGAGGGCCGCTCCGGCTCCCGTGAGCGGGCCGGCTGAAACTCTCCCGCCGCGCGCGCCGTAGGGGGTGCGTCCGCGTCACCCCCACCAAACAGCGAGCCGAGCCATGGGAGAAGTCTTCATCGTGATGATGGTGCCGATCACCGCCATCCTCACCACCGGCACCGTGATGATCGTCCGCCCCCTCACCACCCGGCTTGGCGGCCTGCTGGAAGCCATGACGCAGGAGCGGCGGCAGCGCTCCCTCCCCGCGCAGGGCGCCGACATGGCGCAGCTGCGCGACGTCCTGTCCGGGATCGACCGCCGTCTCGCGCTACTGGAGGAGAGGCAGGACTTCGCGGAGGCGCTCCTCTCCACCGGCGAGCGCCGGGCGCTCGCCCCCCAGGCGGTACGCACCGAGCACAACTGAGCCGCGGCCCGCAGCGGCGGCTCCGTACCTCCCGGACCGCAGTACCTGCCCGGGTGCCCTCCGTCGGCACCCGGGCTTATCTTTTCACCTCCTCGTGAACCCGGTCCGGAAGCCGACGGATGTCCAGCACGCTGCAGCCCCCCGAGCCCCGCGCCTCCACCCGACGCCCCGCCTCGCGCGACCGGCGCCGCGGAGCGCTGTTCGCGCGGGAGCTGCGGCAGCTGCTGGTGGTCGCCGGCCCCCTGGTGGTGAGCCAGCTCGGGCAGGTGGGGATGACCGCCGCGGACACCATCATGGTGGGGCCGCTGGGCGCGGAGGCGCTGGCGGCGGCCGGGCTGGGCAGCGCGCTGCACGTCGCCATGCTCATGCTCTTCACCGGCACCGTGCTGGGCATGACGCCGCTGGTGAGCCAGGCGTTCGGCGCGGGCGACCGGGACCGCTGCCGCGCGGTGCTCGTGCAGGGGATCTGGATGAGCGTGGCGCTGAGCCTCCCCCTGGCGTGGCTCACCTTCCTGGGCGGCGACATCGCCCGGCTCTTCGGCCAGGAGCCCGGGGTGGCCGAGCTGGCGGGGGAGTACATGGACGCGCTCGCCTGGAGCGCCCTCCCCGCCCTGCTCTTCCTGGCCTTCCGGCAGTTCCTGGAGGGGATGGGGATCACCACCCCGGCCATGGTGATGACCTTTTTGGGGCTGGCGGTGAACGTCGCGGCGAACGCCGCGCTCATCTTCGGGTGGGGCGGCCTGGCGCCGGCCATGGGGGTGGTGGGGAGCGGCTGGGCCACCACCATCACGCGCTGGGCCATGCTCGGCGCGATGCTCGCCTACCTCTGGCTGGACCCGCGGCTGCACCCCTTCCGCGGCGTGCGCTGGCGCCCGGACCGCGAGCTGCTGCGGCGCATCGCCGCCATCGGCGTCCCCATCGGCGCGCAGCTCGGGGTGGAGGTGGGGCTCATCTCCTTCACCGCGGTGATGGTGGGGTGGTTCGGGCCGGTTGAGCTGGCGGCCCACCAGGTCACCATCAACCTGGCGAGCGTCACCTTCATGGTGGCGCTGGGGGTCAGCCTGGCCGGCTCCATCCGTGTCGGGCAGCACGTGGGGGCGCGCAGCGCGCGGGGGGTGCGGCGGGCCACCCTGGCCACCTACCTGTGCGCGGTGGGCTTCATGTCGCTCTGCGCGCTGGCCTTCTTCCTCTTCCCGCAGGAGCTGGTGGGGCTCTACACCTCCGACCCGGCCATCGTGCGGGTCGCGTCGGCGCTCCTGCTGGTGGCCGCACTCTTCCAGGTGTTCGACGGGGCGCAGGTGGCGGGGCTCTGCGCCCTGCGCGGCGCGGCGGACACCCGCGTCCCCATGCTCATGGCGCTGGTGGGGTACTGGGGGATCGGCGTGCCGGTGGCCTACTACCTGGGGTTCCGCACCACGCTGGGGCCGGCGGGGGTGTGGGCGGGGCTCAGCGCCGCCCTGGCCGTGGTCGCGGTCCTCCTGGCCTGGCGGGCGAGGCGGGTGCTCTGGGACCGCGACGTGCTCCTCCGGGCGGCGCCCGCCCGAGCCTCCGCTCCTGAAACCTCCCCCGCGCCCCTCCCGTAGACGCGGGTGAGCCGGATTCACCGGCGCCCGGTCCACCCGTCCACGTCCGCTCCCATGCTCGCACACCTGGCCTTGCTGGGCGTCTCCCTCGCCTCGGCCCCGGCCGACTCGCTGAAGTCGATGAGCGCCGTCCGCGTCCCCGCGGGCGAGGCGCCCCCGTCCGTGGACGGCCGCCTGGACGACCCCGTCTGGACCGGCGCCGGGCCCGCGCGCGGCTTCGTGCAGTACGCCCCCAGCGCGGGCGCCCCGGCCACGCACGACACCGAGGTCCGGGTGGCGTACGACGACCAGGCCGTCTACGTGGCCGTGCGCATGTACGACCCGCACCCGGACTCCATCGTGGGACAGCTCGCGCGCCGCGACGCCGACGTCCACTCGGACTGGGCCCTCATCGGCTTCGACTCGTACCACGACCGGCGCACCGGCTTCGCCTTCGCCGTGAACCCGCGCGGGGTCAAGCAGGACATCTTCCTCTTCGACGACACCGGGAGCGACATCGGCTGGAACGCGGTGTGGGACGCCGCGGCGCGGGTGGACTCCGCGGGGTGGACGGCGGAGTTCCGCATCCCCCTCTCGCAGCTCCGCTACAGCGCCCGCGACCTGGACGCCGGGGGGCGGGTCTGGGGCTTCAACGTGAAGCGGGTGGTGGCGCGCAGCCGCGAGGAGAGCTTCTGGGCGCCCATCCTCCCCAACTCGGCGGGGGTGGTGTCGCGCTTCGGGGAGCTGCGGGGGATCGGGGCGCTGCCGTCGCCGCGCAGCCTGGAGGTGCTCCCCTACTCGGTGGCGCAGCTCACGCGCGCGCCGGAGGACCCGGGGAACCCCTTCTACGCCCGCAACGACCCGGGCGCCGGCGTGGGAGCGGACATCAAGTACGGGATCAACTCCAGCCTGACGCTCACCGCCACCCTCAACCCCGACTTCGGGCAGGTGGAGGCGGACCCGTCGCAGGTGAACCTCTCCGCCTACGAGACCTTCTTCCCGGAGCAGCGCCCCTTCTTCGTGGAGGGGTCGGACATCTTCCGCTTCGGCCTGGGCGCGGGCGACGGCGACTTCGGCTCGGAGGCGCTCTTCTACTCGCGCCGCATCGGCCGGGCGCCTCAGGGCGTGGACGACCGCATCCCCGGCGACGCCGAGTTCAGCCAGGTGCCGGAGGCCAGCAACATCCTGGCGGCGGCCAAGGTCACCGGCCGCACCCGGAGCGGGTGGTCGCTGGGCTTCATGGACGCGGTGACGGGGCGCGAGCAGGCCCGCTACCTCGACCCGTTCACCGGCCAGCGGGTGAGCACGGCGGTGGAGCCGCTGACCAACTACGGGGTGGCGCGGGTGATCCGCGCCTTCGGCCAGGGGGAGCGCGCGGTGGGCGGGATCGTCACCGCCGTGAACCGCGACCTGCGCGACGGCGACTCCCTGGGCTTCCTCCGCTCCGCGGCGTACGCCGGAGGGCTGGACGCCCGCACCCGCTACGGCGGCGGCAACTACGAGGTCCGCGGCTGGGTGCTGGGGAGCGCCGTCCGGGGCGACAGCGCGGCCATGTGGCGCACGCAGCGCTCCTCCACGCGCTACTTCCAGCGCCCCGACGCCGGTCACCTGGAGCTGGACCCGGCCCGCGAGTCGCTCCTGGGGTGGGCGGCCAGCGTGGAGACGTACAAGATGGGCGGCGGGAACTGGCGCTGGGCCACGGTGCTGAACGCGCGCTCCCCCGGCTTCGAGACGAACGACCTGGGCTACCAGCGCGACGCCGACCAGGTGCTCTGGGCCGGGAACCTGGGCTACCGGCAGAGCACGTCGGGGCCCCGCTTCCGGAGCTGGAACGTCAACCTGAACGGCTGGACGGGCTACACCTTCGGCGGCGAGCGGACCTCGCTGGGCGGAAATGCCAACGGGAGCCTCCGCCTGCTGAGCTTCTGGGGCGCCAACGGCGGCTTCGGCTTCGAGCGGCCCGTCGTCTCCACGCGCGCCCTCCGCGGCGGCCCCTCGCTGGAGACCCCCGCTTCGTACAACGCCTGGGCCGGCGTGAGCAGCGACAGCCGCCGGAGCCTCTACGGCTCGCTGAACGCCAGCGCCGGCTGGGACGCGGAGGAGGACGGGTACGGCTGGAACGTGAACACCTCGCTGACGTGGCGCGCTTCCACCCGCAGCGACCTGTCGCTCCAGCCGTCGTACTCGCGCTCGCTGAACACCTGGCAGTTCGTGGACTCGGACGCGCTGGACGGCGGGCCGCACTACGTCTTCGCCCGGATGGAGCAGAGCACCGCCTCGCTCACCGCCCGGCTGAGCTACACCTTCACCCCCGACCTCTCGCTCCAGCTGTACGCCCAGCCCTTCCTCGGCGCGGGCGACGCGGGCGGCTTCCGCGAGGTGGCGCTGGCCGACGGCGGCCGCCGCGTGGTGGCCTCGGACGGGTTCAGCGGCCGCTTCCGTCCGCTGGGGCCGGCCACCCTGGCCGACGACGAGTACCGTGCGGACACCGACGGCGACGGCGTGGCGAACGTGACCTTCACCAACCCGGACTTCAACCTGAAGGAGTTCCGCTCCAACGCGGTGCTGCGCTGGGAGTACCGCCCCGGCTCGACGCTGTTCGTGGTGTGGAGCCAGGGGCGCGAGGACTTCGACCGGGACGGCCGCTTCGGGCTGATGCGCGACACGCGCCGCCTGTTCGGCATGGACGACGCCTTCCCGGTCCGCAGCACCAACGTGCTGCTGGTGAAGGTGAACTACTGGCTGAGCCTGTGACCCGTGCCGCAGCCCGACCCGAGCGCCAGCGAGGGGCACGCCCAACCCCAGAGCCGCTCAAGCTGTCCAATCCCGTACAACGGACCACCCCTTCAAGGAGACTGCCGATGACCCGGACCGTCCTGCGCGCCCTCGCCGGCGCCGCGCTGCTCGCCACCCTCCCGGACCCGGCCGCGGCACAGGCCGAACGCTACTCGCTCCCCTCCGAGCGGGTGGCGATCCACAACCTGGCCGGCGAGGTCCGTGTGGCCCCCGCCTCCGGCTCCGAAGTGGTGGTGGAGGTGACGCGCGGCGGCGCGGACGCCCGCCAGCTGCGGGTGGACCGGGACCGCGACGGCGGCGTTGAGCGGCTGGTGGTGGTCACCCCCGGCGACCGCGTGGTGTACCCGCGCATGGGCGCGAGGTCCAACAGCAGCTTCAACGTGCGCGAGGACGGCACCTTCGGCCGGGGGGGACGCCGGGTGACGGTGTCCGGCCGCGGCGGGGGGACCGAGGCGTACGCCGACCTGCTGGTGCGGGTCCCGGCCGGGCGCACCGTCACGCTGCACCAGGGCGTGGGGAAGGTGGACGTGCAGAACGTGAACGGGAACCTGACCGTGAACACCGCCTCCGCCTCGGTCGCCGCCGCGGGGACGCGCGGCTCGCTCACGGTGGACGTGGGCTCCGGGAGCGTCAGCGTGGAGCGCGCGGAGGGTGACGTGGACGTGGACACCGGCTCCGGGAGCGTCCGCCTGGCGGAGGTGCGCGGGCGCCGCCTGCGGGTGGACACGGGGAGCGGATCCGTGACGGGGAGCGGCCTGTCCGCGGAAGAAGTGGTGGTGGACGTGGGCTCGGGCGGGGTGAACCTGAGCGGGGTGCGCGCCGGGTCGCTGGAGGTGGACACCGGGAGCGGCTCGGTGCAGCTCGCCCTGGCGGCCCCCGCCCGCCGGGTGGTGGTGGACACCGGCTCCGGCGGGGTGCGCCTGGCCGTGCCGGAGTCGTTCGGGGCGGAGGTGGAGATCGACACCGGGAGCGGCGGGATCACCGTGGACGTGCCGGCCCAGGCGCAGACGGTGCGCCGCACGCACTACCGCGGCCGCATCGGCGACGGGCGGGGCCAGGTGGAGATCGACACCGGCTCCGGCAGCGTCCGCATCACCCGCAGCTGAACTCCGGCGCCCGCGCCGCTCCGAGCCCGTCCCGGCCCTCCGCCGGGGCGGGCTCCGCTCTTGCGGACGCCCCCGCGAACCCGTCTCCCGGAGCCCAGGATGGACCCGAGCCCCCGCCCCGCGCACCACCTCCCCGACGGGAGGTTCCGCGTCCCCTGGCCCATGGAGGGTGCGGACGAGCGCGGGGCCGGCGCGCTGCTGCGCTGGCAGTGGGAGCGCCTCACCCGCCGGCTCCCGCCGAACCCGGCGCCGGGCTCGCTCCCCCTGGCCCCGGGCGACGTCGCCCACCCCCGCGCGCCCGCGGACGAGGTGCGCCTGACCTGGGTGGGGCACGCCACCTTCCTGGTGCAGATGGGCGGGCTCAACCTGCTCACCGACCCGGTGTGGAGCCGGCGCGCCTCGCCGCTCCGGTGGGCGGGCCCCGCGCGCTTCGTCCCCCCCGGCGTGGCCTGGGACCGGCTGCCGCCCATCGACGCGGTGCTCCTCTCGCACGACCACTACGACCACCTGGACGACGGCACCGTCCGCGGGCTGCACCGGCGCTTCGGCGACCGGCTCCGCTGGCTCGCGCCGCTCGCCTACCGCGAGTGGCTGGGGGCGCGCGGGATCCGGAACGTCGCCGAGCGCGACTGGTGGGAGTCGGTGGAGCTGGAGGGCGAGGAGGGGCCGCTCCGCGCGACCTGCCTGCCCGTGCAGCACTGGACCCGGCGGGGGCTGCGGGAGCTCAACGACCGGCTGTGGGGCTCGTGGATGCTGGAGGCCGGGGGGCGGCGCGTCTACTTCGCGGGGGACAGCGGCTACTTCGGGGGCTTCCGGGAGATCGGCGAGCGATTCGGGCCCCTGGACGCCGCGCTCGTCCCCATCGGCGCCTACGAGCCACGCTGGTTCATGCGTCCGGCGCACATGAACCCCGAGGAGGCGGTGCGCACCTACCTGGACCTGGGCGGCTCGGGCGTCTTCGCCGGGATGCACTGGGGGACCTTCCGCCTCACCGACGAGGACCCGCTGGAGCCCCCCGTGCGCACCCGGGCCGCCTGGGCGGATGCGGGGCTCCCGCCGGAGCGCCTCTGGATCCCCCGCCACGGCGAGACCCGCGTCGTGCCCCGCCCCTCCCCCGCGGGAGCAGCGGGGTAGCCGCCTACGGGCGGGCCGCGGTGTCGCCGCCGGCCGCCTGCGGCGTCGCGCCGCCCGCGCCCGCGGGGGCAGCCCCGCCGGTCCCCTCCAGCGGCGGGACCGTCTGGATGGCCTCCCCGGTCACCAGGGAGTCCTGAAGCGTGGCGCCCGGGGCCGCGGCGCTCTCCTCGCTCTCCTGCTCCGGGACGTTGTGGTCCTCGCTGGCGCAGGCGGCCAGGCCCGCGACGAGGAGGAGGCGTGCGGCGGTGCCGGCTCGGGACATGGGGCTGCTCCTGGATGGGGGGTGCGCGAGGGGGCGGCCGTCCGGCCGCCCCCTGGTCCGTGCTCCGCGCGGCGCGCCTCAGCGCATCGCGTCGGGGTTCACCACGCGCTCGGCGAGCATGCTCAGGCGCTCGTCGGTGTTCCCCTCCTCGTCCAGCGTCCGCTGGAGGACCTCCGCCTGGTCGTCCAGCCCCAGCTGCCGGGCGAAGGTGCGGACGGTGCCGTACCCCGCGATCTCGTAGTGCTCCACGCGCTGGGCGGTGGTGATGAGGCCGGCGTCGAGGACGTCGGACTCCACCTTCATGCTCATGATCTCGTCGCCCTCCTTGAGCAGCCCCTCCATCCCCTTGCAGTGGTGGCCGGACGGCTTCTGGCCCAGGGTGTCGAACACCTGCTCCAGGCGGCGCACCTGCTCGCGGGTGACCTGCTCGTGCTCCTGGAAGGCCGCCTTCAGCTCCGGGTGCGTCGCCTTCTCGGCCATTCTCGGCAGCACCTTGAGGATCTGGTTCTCGGCGCTGTAGAGGTCCTTGAGCTGCTCCACGTAGAGGTCCTTCAGCGAGTCCATGTTCATGGGGCCCTCTCCTATCTTCCTGGTTCACATTCGGTTACGCCAGGAGCCGGTCCCGGCGTGGAGCCCGGGAGACGATGCATGGTGCGTACCAGGAAGGCGCGGTCTGCGAGCCGGGCTCCGGGCCGCTGCCCAGGAGCGACGGGGTGAACGGCGTGGCCCCGGATGGGCAGATCGCGGCGCAGCGTCGCGGGGGGGCCATCCGCCGCCCTTTCCGCGGGTGCGCCGCCCCGGTAAGATGAGCGGCCCCGCCACTTCCCCCGAAACGGAGACCCAGCCGATGCGCCGCATGCTCTCCCTGGCCGCCGCCCTCGCGCTCTGCGCGGCCTGCGCCTCGCTGCCGCCCGCGTCCGGCTCCCTCCCGCCCGGGCAGGAAGCCTTCTGGGCCGCCCTCCGGCAGCACTGCGGCCGCGCGTACGAGGGGCGGCTGGCCGAGGGGAACGCCTCGGACACCGCCTTCGCGGGGAAGACGCTGGTGATGCACGTCCGCCGGTGCACTGCGGACAGCGTCCTCGTCCCCTTCCACGTGGGGGAGGACCGCTCCCGCACCTGGGTGCTCACCCGCACCGCCGCCGGCCTCCGCCTCAAGCACGACCACCGGCACGAGGACGGGAGCGAGGACCGCGTCACGCAGTACGGCGGCGACACGCGCGACGCCGGGAGCGCGACGCGCCAGGAGTTCCCCGCCGACGCGTTCACCGCGTCGCTGATCCCCGCGGCGGCGGCCAACGTCTGGACGGTGGAGGTGGTGCCGGGCGAGCGCTTCGCCTACGCCCTGCGCCGCGAGGGGACCGACCGGCGCTTCCGCGTGGAGTTCGACCTGACGCGCCCCGTCGCCCCGCCGCCCGCTCCCTGGGGCCACTGAAGAGCCGGCCGACGCGACGAGGCGGCGCCGGAACTCCGGCGCCGCCTCGTCGTGTTTGCCGCCCCGACTACCTGCCCCCTGGCGGCTGCTTCGGCTTCCCGCCCCGGCGCCGCGGCTTCCGGTAGGGCAGCTCGTTCCGGTACTCCGCCTCGATCAGCCGCATGAGCCAGCGCTGCACGGCGGGCGCGGTGGCGGGGAGGTCGTCCGGGTGGAGGCCCGCCAGCTCGAAGATCCGGGCCGCGTCCGCGAGCGCCTGCTCCCTCCCCTCCGGGAAGATGGCCCGCAGCTCCGTGGCCCAGAGCACCGGCGTCTCCTCCCCTCCCTCGGCCACGAAGACCAGCCCCCGCTCGCGCCAGAAGAGGCGCGTGAACGCCCTCAGCGAGCGGGGGTTGGGGTGCTCGGTGTCACCCTTGACGAACTTGCGGACCGCCTCGTACGCGACCCCCGTGGCCAGCTCCGCGTCGCGGAGCGAGGTGCGGTCCACGTAGGCCACCATGAACGAGCGGAGCTCCTCCACGGACACCGGCCGCAGGGGGCCGCGCTCGTAGACGACCTCGGGGCGCCCGTCGGGCGCCTGTCCACTT
Organism: Longimicrobiaceae bacterium; assembly: GCA_036259415.1. Lineage (GTDB taxonomy): Bacteria > Gemmatimonadota > Gemmatimonadetes > Longimicrobiales > Longimicrobiaceae > JAFAYN01. The sequence goes on along the minus strand of DATABU010000135.1, from coordinate 7,436 downwards.
TGACCGCTCTCGTTCGGGGGACACTGGGGAGACTAGGGTTCGGGCCCACGCTCCGCAAGGGAGGGCGGACCGCCTACGCCGCCGCCTCGGATGCGCCGCCGAACGCCCCCGCGAGCAGCTCGTACGAGCGCAGCCGCTCCGCGTGGGAGTGGATCATGGAGGTGACCATCACCTCGTCCGCCCCGGTCTCCTCCACCAGCGCCTCCAGCCGGGCCCGCACCGTGACCGGGCTCCCCGCGAAGTGCAGCGAGCGGTAGCTCTCCACCACCATCCGCTCCTGCGGCGTGTAGGGGTGCGCCGCCGCCTCCTCGGGGTCGGGGAGCGGACCGAGCTGCCCCCGCTGCAGCCGCACCCAGGCCAGCTCCATGGACGAGGCCAGGTACGCCGCGCGCTCGTCGGTCTCGGCGCAGATCACGGCGACCCCCAGCACCACGTGCGGCTCCGGGAACTGCTCCGAGGGGCGGAAGCTCTCGCGGTAGGCGCGGATCGCCGGCCCCGGAGGCGAGTGGCTGAAGTGGCGGGCGAAGCCGTAGCCCATCCCCATGGCCCCGGCCAGACGCGCGGTCCCCCCGCTGGACCCCAGCAGCCACACCGGCGGGAGGGCGACGTCCTCCGGGACCACCCGCACCCGGTGGAAGGGGTGGTCCTCCGGCAGCGTACGCCGGGAGAGCCCCACCAGCTCGGCGAGCTGCTGCGGGTACTGCTCCGCGTCGAAGGGCCGCAGCGCGCTGGAGGTCGCCGGGTCGGTCCCCGGCGCGCGCCCGACGCCCAGGTCGATGCGTCCGGGGTGCAGCGCCTCCAGGGTGTGGAACGCCTCCGCGATGCGCAGCGGGGCGTGGTTGGGGAGCATGATCCCCCCCGAGCCCACGCGGATTCGCTCCGTTGCGGAGGCCAGGTGCTCGATCAGCACCTCCGGCGACGAGCTGGCGATGCTCGGCATCCCGTGGTGCTCGGCGAGCCAGTAGCGGACGTAGCCCAGCCGGTCGGCCAGGCGGGCCAGCTCGACCGAGTGGCGGATCGCCTCTCCCGCCGAGGAGCCGGCGCCCACCGGCACGAGGTCGAGGACGGAAAGAGCGAGAGCCATGTGGTTCCCCGGGTTGCGGCCCATCATTCAGCCATGAACTATCCACCTGAAGATGACCGCCGCTCCCCGCGGAGTCAATCCCCGGAGGCGGGGCTCTCCGGCTCAGCGGATGCCGCGCTCCGCCTCCAGGCGTCGCGCGAGCTGCCGGCGCGCCGCGGCCGCGTACCGCCTGCACGCGTCACGGTCGGCCAGTCCCTCCCGCCCCCGCTCGAGCCGCTCCCACAGGGAGGAGGCGCCCGGGTGCGGCGTGACCAGGACGTCGCAGGAGAGAGTCTCGAGCACCCTGAAGCCACGCTCGAAGTCCGCCACCGCCGAGGGATAGGCGGGGCTGTCCGAGAAGCGGAAGCCGTCCGCCGAGACCGGGGTCTGGCTGTCCGCGTAGACGAGGTCGAGGCAGCCCGCGTCGTCGCAGGACCGCCACGTCCAGGTCGTCCCGCCGGGTGTGTGGCCGGCGGTCAGGTGGGGCGTGACCGCGATCGGGCCGACCCGCAGGGTCTCTCCGTCCGCGAAGCGCCGCACGTCCGGCACGGCGGGAAAGTCGAGCAGGATGCCGTACTGGGGATCGCCGGCCGCCGACGCGCCCCTCTCCAGGACGGGCGCGCTGGGCTCGCTCGCGGCGACCCGGGCGCCCGAGGCCCGCTGCAGCGCCGCGATCCCGCCGGCGTGGTCGAAGTGCGCGTGCGAGTTGAGGATGAGACGGACGTCCCCGACCTCGAACCCGAGCGCGCGGATGTTCTCCAGGATCAGCGGCGCGGAGTTCGGGAGACCTCCGTCGATGAGCACGTGGCCCTCGGGTGAGGTGATCAGCAGCGCGGCCAGCCCGCGCGTCCCGACGTAGTAGGTGTTCCCGTGGATCCTGACCGGTGCCCGGGGCTCGTTCCACTCGGCGCAACTCGAACAGTCCTTCTCCGGATACGGCCGGGTGAGCGGGTCGCCGGTCTGCGCGGCGGCGGCCGAGCTCGCGAGCGCGAGGAGCGCCGCGGAGGCGGCCGTGGCGGTGAGGGAAGCCAGGGATCTCATGCGGAATCGGGGCTGACGTCGTCGAGGCGGTCGGGTCGACCGAGCGGGCGTGAGAAGTTAACGCCGATGCGGCCCCGGCGGTAAGGCTCGCAAGGGCGCGGCGGCCGGTTGACCCGGACGCCGGTGCCGGTGTAACGTGATCGCAACCACGGAGCGGGGACGACCCCGTCTCTCCCTAGCCGCATGGGGACGGCCCCACACCAGACTCGGAAGCGAGTCATGGCGTGGGGCGTTTTGCCGTTCGCCGGTACTCTGGCGACCGGGTGGGGGGCGGAGCTCGCCGATGCCGTCTGCCGGAAAGTGAGGCTCATCCGCCACGCGACCAGCCTCGGCGGAGTGGAATCGACGATGGAAAGGCGAGCGGCGGTCCCGGGGCAGGGACACCTTCCACCTTCGCTCCTGCGTCTCAGCGTCGGGATCGAGGATGCGGAGGACCTCTGGGCCGATCTCGACGCGGCGATCCGCTCCGCCGCACCGTGACTCCATGGACGGTGACGCAACCGGGACGGGGACGGCCACACACCGGATCAGGAGGTGACGTATGGCATGGGGCATTCTACTCCTGGCCGGTCTGCTGGAGGTCGGCTGGGCCGTCGGTCTCAAGTACACGGAAGGATTCACCCGGCCCTGGCCGACGCTCGGTACCGCCGCCGCGCTGATCGCCAGCATGGCGCTCCTGGGCATCGCCCTGCGGACCCTTCCGCTCGGTACTGCATACGCGGTATGGACCGGCATCGGAACGATCGGGACGGCGATCCTCGGGATCGTCCTCTTCGGCGAACCGGCCACCGCGATCCGGCTGGTGTGCATCGGCCTCATCGTAGCCGGGATCCTCGGGCTGAAGCTCGCCTCCGCGGCGTAGGTCGCAGGCCGATCCGACGGAAGGCCATCTTCGCCTCCACCGAAGCGGCGATTCCATGCGGAGATGAGCGGTGCGGCAGCCTTCACCGGGAGGGCTGGACGGCACCGAGGCCGGCAGGGGATCACCCCCGCCGGCCTCGTCCCGGTCGTCCCCTGTCCAGGGCCTCACGTGAAGTCCAGGGACTTGCGCGAACGCCGTCCCGAGACTCCTGTGCACCGGCGGATCCGCTCAGACGTCCAGGTTGCGGACGTAGCGGGCGTTCTCCTCGATGAACTGCCGGCGCGGGTCCACGTCCTCGCCCATCAGGGTGGAGAAGATCTTGTCCGACTCCACCGCGTCCTCCATGGACACCCGCAGCAGCGTGCGCGTGTCCGGGTCCATGGTGGTCTTCCAGAGCTGCTCCGGGTTCATCTCGCCCAGCCCCTTGTAGCGCTGGACGTGCACCCCCTTCACCTCGCCGTCGGCCACGCCCCTGTAGCGCGCCAGGATCTCGTCGCGCTCCTCGTCCGAGTAGGCGTACTGCTCGTTCTTCCCCTTGCGCACCAGGTAGAGCGGCGGCTGCGCGATGTAGATCATCCCCTCCTCGATGAGCTGCCGCATCTGCCGGAAGAAGAAGGTCAGCAGCAGGGTGCGGATGTGCGAGCCGTCCACGTCCGCGTCCGTCATCAGGATGATCTTGTGGTAGCGGGCGTTCTTGAGGTCGAACTCGTCCTCGCCGATCCCCGTCCCGATGGCCGTGATGATGGCGCGGATCTCCTCGTTGGAGAGCACCTTGTCGAAGCGCGCCCGCTCCACGTTGAGGATCTTCCCCTTGAGCGGGAGGATGGCCTGGAACGCCCGGTCGCGCCCCTGCTTGGCCGAGCCGCCCGCGGAGTCGCCCTCCACGATGTAGATCTCGGAGATCTCCGGGTTGTTCACCGAGCAGTCCGCCAGCTTCCCCGGGAGCACCCCCGTCTCCAGCGCGCTCTTCTTGCGCGTCAGGTCGCGCGCCTTGCGGGCGGCCTCGCGGGCGCGGGCGGCCGAGATCGCCTTCTCGATGATCGCCCGGCCGACCCCCGGCGTCTCCTCCAGGAACTCCGCCAGCTTCTCGTTGACCACGCTCTCCACGGCTCCCTTGACCTCGCTGTTCCCCAGCTTGGTCTTGGTCTGCCCCTCGAACTGCGGCTCCTTCACCTTCACCGAGATCACGCAGGTGAGCCCCTCGCGGACGTCGTCGCCCGAGAGCGCGTCCAGCCCGCCCTTCTTGAAGAGCCCCGTCTTGCGGGCGTAGTCGTTGATGGTGCGGGTCAGCGCCGACTTGAACCCCGTGAGGTGCGTGCCGCCCTCGTGGGTGTTGATGTTGTTGACGAAGGTGAAGGTGTTCTCGTTGTACCCGTCGTCGTACTGGAGCGCGATCTCGATCTCCGCCTCGGGGCGCGTGGCCTCGATGTAGACCACCTGCGCGTGCAGCGGCTTGCGCGTCCCCCGCAGGTACTCCACGAACTCCTTGAGCCCGCCCTCGTAGTGGTACTCCTCGCGACGCGGCTCGCGCGCCGCCTCGCCCTCCGGGACGCGCTCGTCCGTCAGCGTGATGCGGACGCCCTTGTTCAGGAACGCCATCTCGCGCAGACGGTTGGAGAGCGTGTCGAAGGAGTAGGTGGTCTCCTGGAAGATCAGCGGGTCCGGCTTGAAGGAGACGGTGGTGCCCGTGTCGTCCGCCTTGCCGACGACGGTCAGCTCCTGCGTCTTGTCGCCGCGGACGAAAGCCATCTCGTGGACCTTGCCGTCCCGGCTCACGGTCACCCGTGTCCACTCGGAGAGGGCGTTCACCACGGAGACGCCCACGCCGTGCAGGCCGCCGGACACCTTGTACGAGCCGCCCTCCTGGTTCTCGAACTTGCCGCCCGCGTGCAGCACGGTGAGCGCGAGCTCCACGGCCGGGATCCCCTCGGTCGGGTGGACGTCCACCGGGATGCCGCGGCCGTTGTCCACCACGGTGATGGAGTCGTCCGCGTGGATGGTGACGTCCACGCTGTCGGCGTAGCCGGCGAGCGCCTCGTCGATGGAGTTGTCCACCACCTCGTAGACCAGGTGGTGCAGCCCGCGCGGCCCCGTGGAGCCGATGTACATCCCGGGGCGCTTGCGGACGGCCTCCAGCCCCTTGAGGACCTGGATCTGCCCGGCGTTGTATTCCTGGGCTGCGGCGGTCGAAGCCATGTTCTCTGCTGTCAGGGTTTGCGGCGATTTTCCGTCTGCCACCCATACCCCGGAGGGGGGACGAGGTGCCCCGGCGGAGGGCGCGGAATCGCAGGCGAGAGTTGGGTTTCCGGCGCGCCCGGTCAGGACCCCATGACGAACACCAGGTGCTGGATCTTTCCGGTCTTCTTCCCGGCGTTCAGCCGCCGGACGATCTCGCCCTTCATCAGGGTCAGCTCCATCATCCAGGCGGAGGTGGACACGGCCACGAACAGCGTGTCCTCCGAGACGCGCAGCGGCTCGGTGACCGCGGCGATCTGCGGGCCCACGCGCTCCGCCCACTCGGTGAGGACGGACGCCGCCTCGACCTTGGCCTCCAGCCCGCTCCGGTTCAGGAAGCGGGAGAGGACGTCGCCCACGAGCTGGGGCTGGCCGGCGTTGCGGTCGCGGGGCATCGGCGGAGTGGACGGGGCGCGGCGAGGTTTTCGAAGAACGGGAATTTAGCCGGTTTCGGGGGCGAGGTCAAAGCGTAGGCTGGGGTGGTGAGAACGGCCTGGGTCGGGCGTGCCCCTCGCTGGCGCTCGGGTCGGGCTGCGGCTCCGTAGGGCAGCAAACAACGCTGCCCAACGGAGGCGAGCCCCCGCGGAAACAGCCCCGCGGGGTCTCGCCGCTTCGCGCTCGCATCCCTCACGCATGCTTCGGCGCGGGCCTCACCCGCCGTTCTCCCCTCCCCCCTTGCGGGGGAGGGGCCGGGGGAGGGGGGTCGCCGTCCGGGGGGCGCTACCCCGTCCGCACGCGGCCGCCGCGCATCTCCCAGCGGGGGAGGGCGCCGCCGTGGACCTCCACGTCGCTCGGCTTGGGAGAGGTGAGGATCACCTGGCCGCCCTGCTGCGCGTCGATCCACTCGATGATGCGCAGGGAGCGGCCGGGGTCCAGCTCGGCGAAGACGTCGTCCAGGAGGATCACCGGGTCGCGGCCGCGGCTGGCGCGGATCGTCTCGGCCTCCACCATGCGCAGGGCCACCGCGGCGGTGCGCTGCTGCCCGCCGGAGCCGTAGGTGCGCAGGTCCAGCGGCGGGTCGGCGCCGGGGCGCTCCATCTCGAAGCGCAGGTCGTCGCGGTGGGGGCCCACCAGCGTCATCCCCCGCCGGACCTCCCGCTCCGCCGCGCGCTCCAGACCGGCCCGGAACGCCTCCGCGACCGCGGCCGCCGCGCCCCCCTCCGCCGTGTCCTGCCGCCACTCCCCGACCGACGCGGCGTAGGCCAGCGCGCCGCGCGGGCCGCCCGCCACCCGGGCGTAGTGCTCCGCGAAGCCGTCGCGCACCTCCGCCACCCAGGCGGCGCGCGCGGCGGCCACCCGGCTCCCCCAGGCCACCAGCCCGTCGTTCCAGGCGGCGACCATGGCGGGTCCCGCGCCCTGGCGGAGCAGGGCGTTGCGCTGGAAGAGCACCTGGCGGTAGCGCTGCAGCGCGGCCAGGTATCCCGGCACCGCCAGCGAGAGGACGATGTCCAGGAAGCGCCGCCGCCCCGACGGGCTCCCCGCCACGATCTCCACGTCCGAGGGGGAGAAGATGGTCGCCCCCACCCCGCCGATGGCCTCGCCGATGCGCTCCGGCTCCGCGCCGTTCACGGTGACCTTCTTGCGCTTGCGGCGCCGCTCGAAGGCCGCGGCGATCGTCCGCTCCGTCCCGTCCCCGGCACGCATGCGCCCCTCCACGCGGAACACCTCCTCCCCGAAGCGCACCAGCTGCTCGTCCGGCGCGCCGCGGAAGGAGCGGAAGATCTCCAGGTAGTAGACCGCCTCCAGCAGGTTGGTCTTGCCCTGGCCGTTGTCGCCGATCAGGGCGACCCCCCCGGGCGGCAGCTCCAGGGTCTGGTCCTCCAGGTTGCGGAAGGCGTGCAGGCGCAGGCGGGAGAGGTACAACGAACGGGAGTGCGAGGGTGCGTGGATGCGGAGGTGCGCCCGGGGACGGCTCAGCGCACCGCCACGCCCTCGTGGCGGAGGAGCCAGCGCTTGATCCCGGCGCCGTCGCCGCCCTCCCACGAGCCCAGGTAGCCCCCGATCCCCCCGTCGGCGGCGACCACCCGGTGGCAGGGGACCAGGATGGGGATGGGGTTGTGGGCGTTGGCCTGGCCCACGGCGCGCGAGGCCGCCGGCTTCCCCATCTCGCGCGCCAGCTCGGCGTAGCTGCGGGTCTCGCCGCAGGGGATGCGGCGGAGCGCCTCCCAGGCGAGGAGGCGGAACTCCGTCCCCTCCGGCGCCAGCGGCACGGTGAACTCGCGCCGCTCGCCCGCG
>DATABU010000134.1:0-22105 GCA_036259415.1 Longimicrobiaceae bacterium | reverse complement strand
CTCCGTAAGCGGGCACACTACGCCCGCTAACGGAGGCGAGCCCCGGGAAACTGCCCCCGGGTCTCGCCGCTTCGCGCTCGCATCCCTCACGCAGGCGCCCAGCCGGGGCAGGTCTTTCTCCCCTCCCCCTTGCGGGGAGGGGTCGGGGGAGGGGGTCACTCCGCCCACGCCCGCCAGCCGGGGGGGAGGTCGGCCGCCAGGTCCACGTCTGCGAGCGTCTCCAGCATCGCCGGCTCCGCGCCCGCGTCGCGGAGTCGCTCGACGGTCTCTCGCAGGACCCCGTCCGTGCTCCAGGCGATCCCCCGGAACGCGTCGGGCACCACCCGCCGCAGGGCCAGCAGGTAGTAGCCCCCGTCGCGCGCCGGTCCGAGCACCGCGTCGCTCGCCTCCAGCAGGGCGAAGGCGCGGCGCAGCAGCTCCGCGGAGAGGCCGGGGAGGTCGGAGCCGATGATCGCCACCCGCCGGTATCCCGCCTCGAACGCCGCCTCGAACGCCGCGCGCATCCGCTCGCCCAGGTCGCCCCCCGCCTGCGGCAGGTAGGCGGCGGGCTCCCCCAGCCACTCCCGCACCGCCGGCTCCGCCTCCGCCGGGGTGAAGTGCACCCGCACCGCCGCGCCGCTAACGCGCGCCTCCGCCAGCGCGTGCTCCGCCAGCCGCACGTACACGCGCAGCGCCGCCTCCGCCCCTACCTCCGCGGCGAGGCGGGTCTTCACCCGCCCCGCCTCCGGCGCGCGCACGAAGACGAGGACGGCACAATCGGTCACGACGGGTGACTCCACGAGAGAGCCTGCGTGAGGGATGCGAGCGCGAAGCGGCGAGACCCGACAGCAGTTCCGTCGGGGCTCGCCTCCGTTAGCGGGCGTAGTGTGCCCGCTTACGGAGCCGCAGCCCGACCCGAGCGCCAGCGAGGGGCACGCCCAAATCCCGGCCGTCGCTGTCCAGGAGCCCACTCCAACCGGTGGCTTGAGTTGTGCGATCGGGGTCCCGCCCCTCGGAAACACTTCCTGCGGAACGGGATCCATGCTCGACGTACGAACGGCGCGGACGCTCACGAGCAGCGCGCTGGTGCTCGCCGCCACGGCGGCCCTGACGGCGGCCGCGGCGCTGGCGGCCGACGCGCGCCGCCAGCGCCGCAGGAACAAGCGGCTCCACCGCACGCTGGTGGACCTCCTCCTGAACGCCATCACCTCGGGCGACGCCGCCACGGCGCGGCACTCCCGGCGCGTGGCCGACCTCACCGACGCGCTCGCGGAGCCGCTGCGCCTGGAGCGCGAGGAGCGGGCCACCCTGCGCGTGGCGTCGCTGCTGCACGACATGGGGAAGATAGACGACCGCTTCTTCGACATCGTGCACTCGCACGGGCCGCTCACCGAGCGTCAGCGCGCCGAGATCAAGGACCACCCGCACGAGAGCGCGGACATCCTGGGGCCGCTGGAGCGCATCCACCCGGGGATCACCCCCATCGTCTCCGGGCACCACGAGTGCTGGGACGGGAGCGGCTACCCGGACGGGCTGGCGGGGGAGGAGATCCCGCTGGGCGCGCGGCTCATCGCGGTGGCGGACGTGTTCGACGCCATGTCGCAGCCGCGCACGTACCGCGGCCCCATCCCCCCGGAGGAGGTGCGCGGGAAGATCCGCGAGGGCGCGGGCCGGCACTTCGACCCCGGGCTGGTGCGGCTCCTGGACCGGCCGGAGGTCTGGGAGCGGTGGACGCGGATCGCGCGCGCCGGGTGCGCCGACGAGAGCCGGGCGCAGGCCCGCGAGGAAGCGGGCGCCGCTAGCTGACCCGGGAGACCCGCTCCAGGTCCTCGTCGCGGCCGGCCACCAGCAGCGTGTCCGAGTCCTTGAGGGGGGCGTCCGGATCGGGGACGGGGAGCATCTGGTCCAGAAGGACGTCGTGCACCGCGATCACGGCCACCCGGTAGCGGCGCGGCAGGGCCAGGCCGCGCAGCGTCTGCCCCACCCAGCGGTCCGGCACCGCCATCTCCTGCAGCGAGAAGCCCGGCCCCAGCCGGACGTAGTTGAGGATCCCGCGGCTGGAGATGCGCGTCGCCAGGCGGATGGCCGAGTCGCGCTCGGGGAAGACGGTCTCGGTGACCCCGATGCGCTCCATCACCCGGGCGTGGTCGCGCGAGATCACCTTGACGTAGATCTCCGCCACCCCCAGGTCGCGGAGCGCCATGCTCGCCAGGATGCTGGCGGTGATGTCGTCGCCCGTGCTGACCACCGCGGCGTCCGCCCCCTTCACGCCCAGGCGCTCCAGCACCCCCAGGCTGCGCCCGTCCCCCACCGCCGCGCGGGTCACGCGAGGGGAGATGCGGTCCACCGCCTCCTCCACGGTGTCCACGGCCACCACCTCGTGGCCCATCTCGTACAGTGACTCGGCCAGGCTCGCGCCGAAGTTCCCCAGCCCGATCACCACGAAGCGCTTCATCCGACCACCACCTCCTCGTAGGCGTAGCGGAACTCGCCGGCAGGCGTGGGGGCGCGCAGCGCCAGCGCCGCGGCGAAGGTCAGCGGGCCCACGCGGCCCAGGTACATCAGCAGGATGGTGAGCAGCTTCCCCGCCTCGGAGAGCCCGGCCGTCACCCCCATGGACAGCCCCACCGTGTTGAAGGCGCTCACCGCCTCGAACATGTACCGGATGAAGCCGCCCTCGCTCTGGGCGTGCGACGTCCCCGACAGCTCCGTGGCCGTGTACGCGAAGATGCTCAGCGTCACCAGGGCGAAGGCCACCACCGCCAGCCCCACCGCGCGCTGGATGGTCTCCTCGGGGATGGAGCGCCCCCAGAGCGAGGTCACCTCGCGGCCGCGGAAGCGCGACCAGGCCAGCAGCCCGACGAGCGCGAAGGTGGTCGTCTTCAGCCCGCCCGCGGTGGAGCCCGGCGACCCCCCGATGAACATCAGGATGATGGTCAGGAAGTTGGTGGCGTCCGTGGCCTGCGCGTAGTCCACGTTGTTGAACCCCGCCGTGCGCGGCATGACGCTCAGGAAGAGCGCGTTCGCCGCCCGGTCCCACCAGGGGAGCCCCGCCAGGGTGATGTGCCACTCGAAGAAGGCGAAGCCCAGCCAGCCGCCCGCCAGGAGGAGCGCGGTGGTGGCGATCACGATGCGGGAGTGGAGCGAGATGCGCAGCTGCCGCCCCTCGCGCCGGGCGGTCCGGAAGAGGTGCAGCTCCTCCAGCGTCAGGAAGCCGATCCCCCCCGCTACCACCAGCGCGGCGATCACCAGCAGGGTGAGCGGGGAGCGCTGGAACCCCACCATGGAGTCCGAGAAGACGGAGAACCCCGCGTTGCAGAAGGCGCTCACCGAGTGGAACAGGGCGGGCCAGGCGGCGCTCCCCCACCCGAAGCGGGGGACCCAGAGAGCGTACAGCAGCAGGGCGCCCGCGGCCTCGATGGTGAAGGTGAAGCGCACCACGTCGCGCGCCAGCGCCCGCGGTTCCACGTGCGGCGCGACCTCCGGGGCGCTCCCGGAGAGGGCCAGGTGGCGCAGCGAGAGGCGCCGCCCCAGGGCGATGATGATGAGAGAGGTGAAGGTGACGATCCCCAGTCCGCCCAGCTGGATCAGGAGGAGGAGGAACGCCTGCCCCGCGGGGGTGAAGTAGGTGGCGGTGTCCACCACGACGAGCCCGGTGACGCACACCGCGCTCACCGAGGTGAAGAGCGCGTCCAGCCAGCCCAGCTCCGGGCCCGTGTACAGGCCGGGGAGGAGGCGGAGCCCCAGCGTGCCCCCGAGTACCAGCAGCGCGAAGGAGCCGGCGAAGAGCTGCGGCCCGGTGAGCTCGTGCCACAGGCTCCGCCTCCGCCGCCGCACCTCCCAGTCGTCGATCCAGCTCCGGCGCTGCGGGGTCACCCCGCCGTCCTCTTCCGCACCGTCCTACGCCCTCCGCTCCAGCGTGGCCCGCAGGCCGTGCCGCGGCCGCAGGGTGATCATCGGCTCGGTCTCCACGGGGTGGCCGGGGACGGGGCGCACCCGCCAGCGCCGCGCCAGCACCGCCAGCACCAGGATCCCCTCCGTCCAGGCGAACCCCTCGCCGATGCACTTGCGCGGCCCCCCGCCGAAGGGGAAGTACGCGAACTTCGGGAGCGCCGCCTCCATCTCCGGGGTCCAGCGCCCCGGGTCGAAGCGGAGCGGGTCCGGCCACCAGCGCGGGTCGCGCTGGATCACCCAGGGGCTCATCAGCACGATGGACCCCTCGTCCACCCGGTAGCCGCCGATCTCCATGTCGCGCAGCGGCTGCCGGCCCAGCACGTACGCCGGGGGGAAGACGCGCATCGACTCGGCGAGCACGGAGCGCGTGTACGGGAGGGAGGGGAGGTCGTCCGCCGTGGGGAGCCGGTCGCCGAGCACGCGGTCCAGCTCCGCGTGCAGCGCCGCCTCGGCCTCCGGGTTCCGGGCCAGCAGGTGCCAGGTCCAGGACAGCGCGTTGGCGGTGGTCTCGTGCCCGGCCAGGAAGATGGTGAGCGCCTCGTCGCGGAGCTGCAGGTCGCTCATCCCCCCGCCGTCCCCCTCGGTGTCCTGCGCCAGCAGGAGCATGGAGAGGAGGTCGCCGCGGTCGCCGCCGTCCCGCCGCCGCTCCGCGATGATGCGGTGGATGGTGGCGTCCAGCCGCGCCCGCGCCCGCCGCATGCGCAGCGTCCCCGGGGTGGGGAGGCGGTCCAGGAGCGGGCCCAGCGGGTTGGTGAGCCGCCGGTACAGCCCCAGCGCCTCGGTCAGCGCCCGCGCGATCTCCTCCGCCTCGCCCGCCACCTCCGCGCCGAAGAGCGTCTTCCCCGCGATGGCCAGCGTCAGCCGGTTCATCTCCCGCGCCGCGTCCACCTCGGCGCCGTCGCGCCACTCCCCGGCCATGCGCGCGGCGTAGGCCACCATGTCGGCGGCGTAGCCGGCGATGCGCTCGCGGTGGAAGGCGGGCTGCGACAGCCGGCGCTGGCGGAGGTGCAGCGGCTCCTCGCTGGTGAGCAGCCCCTCGCCCAGGAGGACGCGGGCGCGCTGCAGCGCGTAGCTCTTGATGAACTCGCGGTGGCGGGCGACCAGCACCTCGCGCACCAGGTCGGGGTCGCCGAGCAGGGTGACGCGCCGCGGGCCGAAGCGCATCGCCGCCACGTCGCCGTGCTCGCGGGCGAGGCGCTCCAGCGTCCCCAGCGGGTCGCGGCGGAAGGCCAGCAGGTCGCCGCCGGGGAGCCGCGTGCGCGGCCCGGGAGGCAGGGGAGGGGCGAGGTTCGAAGCCACGCTCGCTCCGGGGCGGGGGCGGGCGCCCTAGCGGATCACCGACCCGATCCGCCCCCAGCGTGCGGCGGTCAGGAAGGCGAAGGGGCGCTCCACCTCGGCGTCGTACGAGTAGTAGATGAACATGGGCTTGCCGCGGATCACGTCGCGCGGGATGAAGCCCATGAAGCGCGAGTCCAGCGACTCGTCGCGGTTGTCGCCCATCAGGAAGTAGTGCCCCTCCGGCACCACCAGCGGCCCCCAGGTGTTGTTGGTGGGCCGGTACGAGCCGCGGTCCACCGAGGGGAGGAGCGCCGGCACGTGGTTGTGGTAGCCGTACTTGGCCGGGTCGATCTCCGGCGGGAGGAAGGCGCCGCCCGTCGTGCCGGTGAGCGACAGCGGCTGTTCCGGCATGCCGGGGGCCACCACGTACGGCTCCGCCAGCGCCCTGCCGTTGCGGTGCACGACGCCGCCGATGCTCTGCAGCGTGTCGCCTGGCTCCCCGATCACTCGCTTCACCACGTCGATCACCGGCTGGTTGTACGTGGGCCGGAAGACCACCACGTCGCCGTGCCGGGGCTCGCGGAACCCCGGGAGCCGGGTCTCGCTGAAGGGGAGGTGCGGGCCGAAGACGGCGTTGTTGGCCATCAGGTAGTCGCCCACCAGGAGCGTCCGCTCCATGCTCCGCGAGGGGATGGAGAACGCCTGCACCAGGAAGGTGCGCAGCACCAGGAAGAGGACGATGGCCACGCCCAGCGACTTGACCCACTCCCATGCCTCGCCTCCGGCGGTCTTCTTCTTCGAGGGGGGCGGGGCGGGGCGGGTGCTCTTGGTCTGGGATGTCGCCACGGTCCTGGACGATGCGGGGGGACTGCTCACGGCAGCGGCGCTCTGCTGGGGCTACAGAATACCGGCGGGGGCGCGGGTCGCACAACCGCCGGGGTCGCAGCTAAGTACGCCCGTGCGGGGTTTTGGTTTCAGCCGCCCCGCGCCGCGGGTTATGTTGGGGACGGTCCCGCCCGTGCCGGAAACATATGAATCTGGGCGGGGTTCTGTAGGCCGTCGCATCACCCGCTCACCCGATCCGCCGCGCATGAGACTCCGAACCGCAGTCGCGCTGGGGGCGCTCGCCGCCCTCTGCTGCGCCCTTCCCCTGGCCGCCCAGATCGTTCCCGCCGCGCCGCGGAAGACGCCGACGCTGCTGGTCTTCCTCACCGTGGACCAGCTGCGCGCGGACTACTTCGAGAAGTATGAGAGCCAGCTCACCGGCGGGCTCGCGCGGCTGCACCGGGGCGGCGCGGTGTTCACCCGCGCCTACCAGGACCACGCCAACACCGAGACGGCCCCGGGGCATGCCAGCACCATGTCCGGGCGCCACCCGCGGAGCACCGGCATCATCCGCAACGTGGCCGGGGTGCAGGACCCGCAGGCGCCGCTGGTCGGCGGCGGGGGGGCGGGGGCGTCGCCCTTCCGCTTCCGCGGCACGGTGCTGACCGACTGGCTGCGGTTCAAGGACCCGCGCACCCGCGCCCTCTCGGTCTCCCGCAAGGACCGCGGCGCCATCCTCCCCCTGGGCCGCGCCAAGCAGGAGGCGTACTGGTACGCCTGGGACGGGCGCTTCACCACCAGCACCTACTACGCGGACACGCTCCCCGCCTGGGTGCGGCGCTTCAACGAGCGCGGGGTGCCGTGGCGCATGGGGGGGCAGGCATGGACGCTGCTCCTCCCGGAGAGCGCCTACCCGGAGCCGGACAGCGTCCCCGCGGAGAGCGGGGGGAGGGACTTCACCTTCCCGCACGTCCTCCCCGCCGACTCGGCGCAGGCGGTGCGCAGCTTCCCCGAGTTCCCCTGGATGGACCGGCTCACCCTGGACCTGGCGCTGGAGGGGCTGAACGAGCTGCAGCTGGGGAAGGGCCCGCAGACGGACGTGCTGGCGGTCTCGCTCTCCACGACCGACGCGGTGGGGCACCGCTACGGGCCCGACTCGCGCGAGATCCGCGACCAGGTGCTGCGGCTGGACCGCATGCTCGGCGCCTTCCTGGACTCGCTGTACACGGTGCGCGACTCGTCGAGGGTGGTGATCGCGCTCACCGCCGACCACGGCGTCACGCCCTTCCCCGAGGTGGCGCACGGCCGCGACGCCGCGGCGTACCACGTTCGACTGGACAGCGTCACCGTCCCCATGCGCCGCGCGCTGGCCGCCCGGGGCGTGGGCAGCGCCGCGGTCACGGTGGAGGACGGGATGCTCATGGTGGACCGTGCCGCCCTGGCCGCGCGGCGGGTGGACCCCGACTCGCTGGCGCGCGCCTTCACGGCGGCGGCGCGGCGGGTCCCCGGCGTGCTCCGCGCCGACCGGGTGCGCGACCTGGCCCGCGGCGACACCGTCAACGACGTGATCACCCGCCGCTGGGTGAACATGCTCCCGCCCGACACGCCGGTGGAGGCGGTGGTGACGCTCCGCCCCGGGCACGTCTGGGGGACGGCCACCTACGCGCAGCACGGCTCCCCGGAGGACGTGGACGCGCACGTGCCGGTGATCTTCTACGGCCCCGGCTTCCGGCCCGGGAAGTACGACCGCTTCGCGCGGGTGGTGGACATGGCGCCCACCCTGGCCCGGGTGCTGCGCGTCACGCCCACGGAGCTGCTGGACGGCCGGGTGCTCACCGAGGCGCTGCGGTAGCTTTCCCGCTCGGTCGACGGATCGGGGCGCCGGATCGGTTCCCAACGCCCCTTTTCGTTCGCCCGCGGTTCGCTAGGTTTGCTGGGGACGGAGAAGCCGCACCGGATCACCCGAGCGGAGGCAACCGATGAGGCGGGACGAAGCGTTGAAGATCCTGCGGGAGCACAAGGCCGAGCTGGACGCGATGGGGATCACGTCTTTGTCGCTGTTCGGCTCCGTCGCCCGGGACGAGGCGGGTCCGGAGAGCGACGTGGACCTGCTGGTGGAGTTCGAGGATGTCGTGGACCTGTTCGAATTCGTCCGTGTCAAGCTGCAGCTCGAAGGGATCCTGGGGCGAAGGGTGGACCTGGTGACACCCCGGGCCCTGAAGCGGCAGCTCCGCAAGCGGATTCTCGGAGAGGCCGTACGTGCCGCCTAGAGACCTGGCGCTCCGCATCGCGGACATCCTCGACAGCATCGGCAGGATCGAGCGATACACAGCCGGGATGACGTTCGACGCGTTCGAGGCCGATGAGAAGACGACCGATGCGGTGCTCTGGAATTTCCAGGTCATCGGGGAGGCCGCCCGCCACGTACCGGCGGAGGTGTCCGCCAGGTTTCCGGGAATCCCCTGGGCGGAGATGTGCGGTATGCGCAACGTCATCGTACACCAGTACTTCGGGGTCGATCTGGAGATCGTGTGGCAGACGATACGTGATCGTCTCCCTCCCCTGGTTGCAGCGCTACACCGGCTCCTGGACGAGGAGCAGTAGACTCTTGGATCCCACACTCGTTCGCATCGCCGAGCTCCTTGTCCTGACACGGTGCCGGACGGCGGCGAAGGCTCCTACGCCCGGGCCGCCCGGGCCCGGCTGAACGCCTCGAAGGCGGCGTCCACGGGGCTCGCGAAGCGCTGGTCCGCGCCGAGCGCGGCGAACATCTCCACGAAGGTGACGTGCGCCTCCATGCTCGCGGGCTTGCGGGCGCTCTCCTCCGCCGCCCGGAGCACCTCCCGGAGCGCGGCGAGGTCGTGGGCCACGGCGGAGCGGGTCCACGCGGCGAATGCCTCCGCGAGCCGCTGCGCGAGCCGGATCGCCTCGAACATGGAGAGCCCCCGCACGTGCCGGGCGTGCATCCACGCGAACCGGCGCCCCCGCTGCATCGCGCGCACGCCGGGGTGCTCCGGGTCTTCGACCTCCGGGAGCGGGGCGGCGCCCACCCGGCACAGGAACGACGCCTGTACGGTGTCGAAGAAGATCTCCCAGGTGTCCTGGGCTCGATCACGCTTCAAGGTTGCGGTCGGCACGGCTCCGGTCCTGCGAGCGAGTGGAGGTCAGGACGAAGCCGGGGCGTCTCGCAAGTCTAGTGCCGAATCCTACTTACGCCCGTCCGGGAGGGCCGGGGCAGGGAAACGGCGCGGGGGCGCCGGACCACGGTCCGGCGCCCCCGCATCGCATCCCTCCCGTACTTGCCGGCTACCCCTCGCGCAGGCAGAGCGGGCGCCCCTCCATCTCCAGCTCGCGGAAGAGCCGGTCGCGCGTCTCCTGGATCATGGCCTGCACGCGGTCGCGCAGGGCGGCCACGTCGTCCAGCGTCAACCCCTCGGTGGGGACCGGCTCCAGGACCCGCACCTCCGCCGTGGCCCGGCCGAAGAGCATGGAGCCCTTGGGGAGCGCGTGGCGCGTCCCGGCCACGGCCAGCGGGAGGATGGGCGTCCCCGTCTCGATGGCGAGGCGGAAGGCGCCGTCCTTGAAGGGGAGCAGCTCCCGGGTGCGGGAGCGCGTCCCCTCCGGGAAGATCATCACCGACACCCGCTTCGCCAGCCGGTCGCGGCACTCCTCCAGCGCCTCGGCGCGGCTCGCCCGCTCCGAGCGCCGCACGGGGATGTCGCCCGCCATGCGCATCATCCACCCCATGAAGGGGAGCCTGAAGATGGACTCCTTAGAGAGCCACTTCATCTCCCAGGGGAGGTGCGAGATCAGGAAGATGTCCGCCATGGACTCGTGGTTGGAGACCGCCACGTACGGCCTCCGCGGGTCGGGAACCCGGAAGCCGGAGGTGCGGAACCTCCACAGCGGGTTCAGCGCCACGGCCGTGACCGCTGCCCTGCGGAACCAGCGCCCCGCCACGTAGCGCCCCGGGTCGAAGGGCGCCGTCGCCAGCCACACCAGCGCCAGCCAGGGGACCCAGAGGATCGCGACCAGCGAGTTGGTGACCCAGATCCAGCTAGAAACCAGGTAGCGCATGCCTTGAAGATGCCAGGTCCACGGCCGGCTCGCCAGCGGCGCAGCCCCAGCCGGCGGCCCCGCGCTGCGCCCGCTCAGCACCCCTTGGCGCAGGCGGCGCAGGTCTTGGTCTCGGGGAAGATCAGGAGCCGCTCGAAGGGGATCCCCCCGCCGCAGGCCCCGCACGCCCCGTAGCACCCCTCCTCGATGCGCCGCAGCGCGTCCAGGATGCAGGCCAGCTGCGCGCGCTCTCTCTCCTGCAGGTTCTGGGCGAGGCCCTGGTTCTGGATGGCGTCGATCCGCGAGAGGCGGCCGACCGTGTCCTGCTCCAGCTCGACCGGCCGGGCGGCTTCCCCGCTGATCTTCATGCTCCGCTCCAGACGCGTCAGTACGCGGAGGAGCTCGTCGCGGATCTCCCCGATCTGCGCGGGGGAGAGGGAGGAACGGGCTGCAATCATGGGCTGCTGCTTTGCTGCGTGAGGGTTCAACGGAGGGCGACGCGGTCCAGCGCGAGGCCCCAGGTGGCTCCGAGGAGGCCGGTGGGTCGTCCGCCGGCGCGCTCCGCGGCCTCGCGGAGCGCCCCGGCGATGGTGTCGTCGACGGCGCGGAAGACGGGCGCGGCGGCCGGCGCCGCGCCGAGTTCCATCAGGTAGCTGTAGGCGCGCGCCATCCCGCAGTTGGCGAGCACGTCCGGGATCACGGTGAAGCGGCCGTCGGCCGCGCGCTGCACCCGGGTGGCGCCCAGCCCCGCCTCGCGGAAGGGCTGGTTGGCCCCGCAGGCGATCATCCACACCCCCTGGGCGGCCAGCCGCGCCAGCGCGTCGCCGTCCACCGAGCCGGAGACCGCCGCCGCGACGAACACGTCGGCGGGGACTTCGCGGAGCCGGGTCCGGTCGGGGGTGCAGCGGGGGTCGTGCCGGGGGAGGAGCTTGTCGCCGTCGCGGGCGCGGAGCAGCCCCTCCACCTCGTCGGCCCCCATCCCCTCCGGCGCCAGGAGCGCCTTCTCGCGGTCGGAGATCCCCACCACCCGGGCGCCCTCGCGGGCCAGGTAGAGTGCGCAGGGCGCGCCCACCGCGCCGAACCCCTCCACCAGCACGCGCGCGCCGCGGACCGGACGCCCCAGCTGCTCGCAGGCGTGCACGATGGAGCGCGCCACCCCGTAGCCGGTCACCAGGTCCGCCAGCGGGAGCGGGTGCCCGGGGAGCCCCAGCTCGCCGCGGACCGGGGTCTGCAGCCCCCGGTCGAGCGTGTCCAGGATGGAGGCGAGCGCCTCCGGGGCGGGGGCGGAGTGTCCGCGCACGATCCCCTCCTGCGGGTGGCGGAGCCCCAGGGCGGTCAGGCAGGGGACCACGTCCCGCACCTGGTCCACGTTCAGGTCGCCGCCGGTCCCGTAGCAGTGGCGCAGGTACGGCGCGACAGCGTCGAACCAGCGGCGGAGCACCCCGTCGCGGCGGGGGTCGGTGGGGTCGAAGTCGATCCCCGACTTGGCCCCGCCGATGGGCGGCCCGGCGAAGGCGAACTTCAGCTCCATGGTCTTCGCCAGGTACGTCACCTCCCGCCGGGTGAGCCCCGGCCGCATCCGCGTCCCCCCGCCGGCGGCGCCGCCGCGCAGCGAGTTGACCACCAGCCAGCCGCGCGCGGGCGTCTCCTCGTCCGCCCACTCCACCACCAGCAGCGGCGGGCGGCGGAGGTAATCGGCGTAACGGCTCCAGGAGGCGGAGACGGAGGCGGCCCGGGGTGGGGCGGCGGCGGGGGCTGGGTTCATCCTCGGCAGCTCGGAAGAAGACGGAAGGTGGCGGGCGCCGCCACCGCTCAGACGCGCTCCAGCAGGACGTCGAACACCCCCCCGCACACCGCGGGGCTCCAGGAGAGCAGGTCCTCGGTGAGGTCCACGCGGACCAGCCGCGCCGCGCCGGTGAGCGCGACCTCGCGCGCGGCCTCGATCACCGCGCCCTCGCCGCACCCGCCGCCCACCGTGCCGACCAGCCCGCGCTCCGGGTCCACCAGCATCCGGCTCCCCACCCCGCGCGGGGTGGAGCCCCGGCAGCGGACGATGGTCGCCAGCACCGTGGCCCGTCCCTCCCGCGCCGCCTGGTCGGCGGCGGCGAACACCGCTTCGCTCTCGGTCATCCGCCCTTCAGCCGGTCCAGGGGGTCGTGGGGGAGCGCGTCGGCGATGGCGGCGATCTCCTCCGCCTCGCGCCAGGCAGCCTCCAGGGCGGAAAGCTCCCCCTCCAGCGCCCGCCGCTCCGACTCTTCGTGCAGCGCCATCTCCAGCGCCAGCGACTCGGGGCGCTTCAGCTTGGACTTCACGGGCTGCACCTCCAGGGGGATGGTCTCTCCGCGGAGGCGGCCCAGCGCCCTGCGCGCGCCGAGCCTGCGCTGGTAGTTGGGGATGCGCCGCAGGGGGAGCGCGGCCTGCCGTGCCGCCACCGAGCGCAGGTACTCCTCCGCGCTCCCCTTCCCGCCCAGGAGCTCCAGCGCGTGGTCCAGGGCGCGGCGCGAGGCGCCCGAGGCGTTGGCGTCCACCATCGCCCGCCCCAGCACCGTCCGCGCGGCGGGGCCGCGGACGGTGAGGCAGCGGGTCGACCAGACGGTCCTCCCGTCCGCCGCGGTGCGGGGCTCGCTCTCCAGCGCGTTGGGGAGGTGCAGCTCCACCTCGCCGCCGGACTCCTCCACCCGGGCGCCGTTGAGCTGCCAGCGGCGCAGCTCCAGCGGCCGCCCGGTGGGCGAGTCCTCCGCGCCGAAGCGGTGCACCACCCGGCGGGCCCGGCGCTGGTTGTAGACGATGCTCCCCACGTTCGCCAGGCCGTGCAGACCGACCACCGAGACGCCGGCCGCGGCGAGCAGCGCCGGCGCGCCGAACACCACCGCCCCCGCCAGCGCCCCCATCCCCACCGTCGCCAGCACGAAGCGGTAGCGGCGGCTGACGAGCTGCCCGCCGTAGCGCCAGGCCGCCATCTCGCCCGGCAGCGCCTCGCCGATGCGGATGAGCCGCGTGCCGTCCGGGAGCTTCGCCAGGCCGACGTTCTCCGACTGCGCGCGCAGCCGCGAGTCGCGGAACCGCTTCTCGGCGGCCTCGGTGGCCTCCCACCGCTCCTCGATGGGCGCCAGGTTCCAGCGGGAGCACCGGGGGCAGACGGCCCACAGGCGCCCCTTCCAGGCGTCGAAGGCGATGCTCCGGCCCACCGGGAACTCCTCGATGGCCTCGTTGCTCCCCAGGGCGGCGGAGCAGAAGATGCACGTCCTGTACATGGCCTCGTCCTGCGTGCGGGATCGGGGGATGGGACCCGACCCCCTACGGCCCCCCGGCCTCCGGGGTGTCGGCGATCCACCGCTCGACGACCCGGTCGCGGTCGCGCAGGGAGACGCCGCTCCCGCCGCGGCGCACCCGCACGATCTCCGCGGCGATGGCGACGGCGACCTCCTCCGGCGTCTCCGCGCCCACGTCCAGCCCGATGGGGGCGTACACCCGCAGCAGCCGCTCCCGGGAGATCCCTTCGCGGGCGAGCTGCTCCAGAGCGGCGCGGACGCGGCGGCGGCTCCCCACCATCCCCACGTACGCCGGGAGCGCGGTGCCCAGGAGGAGGCCGCGGAGCGCCTCGAAGTCGTAGCGGTGGCCCCGCGTCACCAGCACCAGGTGCGTGTCCGGCCCCACGGGGACGTCCCGGAACGGGTCGGAGAAGTCGGCCCGGCGGACCTCCTCCGCGTCCGGGAAGCGCTCCCGCGTGGCGAACTCCGGCCGGTCGTCCAGCACCCGCACGCGGAAGCCGAGCATGGCCCCCACCCGGCAGAGCGGCCGGGCGATGTGCCCCGCGCCCACGATCACCAGCTCCGGCGGGGGGCGGTGCGCCTCCAGGAACAGCGTCCAGCGCCCGCGAGGGGTCTCCACCGCGCGCGGCCCCTCGCGCCCCTCGCCGCGCAGCAGCGCCCGGGCGAGCTCCGCGGCGCGGTCGTCCAGCTCAGGGTCGCCCAGCGAGCCCGCGCGCCGGTCCTCCCACACCAGCATCCTCGCCCCGGCCGCCGCTTCCCCCTCCGCCTCCAGCACCGTGGCCCCGGCCACCGGGGGGCCGCCCCGCAGCGCCTCCAGGGCGGCGCGCGCCAGGCCGGCCGCGGAGACGGGGTCACCCGGGGGCATCGTCCCCCTCCAGGAGCCGCCGGTAGTCCGCGGGCGTGTCCACGTCCAGCAGCACCCCGGGGGAGGGGACCTCCACCTCCTCCACCTCGCGGGCGTGGGCGTGCACCACGCCGCGCGCGCCCTCGGGGAGAGGCTCCGCGAACAGCTCCGGGAAGACCCGGCGGGCGAAGAGGACGGGGTGCCCGTGCAGCCCGCCGTGCGTCGCGCGGACCACGGGGGCGCCGCGGGCGCGGAATGCGCCGGCCAGCGCGCGTACCGCCGCGGCGTCGATCCCCGGGACGTCGGCGGGGGCGACGATCGCGGCCTCCGCCGCCGGGGGGAGCGCCGCGAGCCCCGCGCGGAGCGAGTCCACCTGCTCCGCGTCCGGGACCGGGTTGACGACCACCTCCGCCCCGGCCCCGCGCGCCGCCTCCGCGATCCGCGCGGCGGCGGGGTCCGACGCCGGTGGCGCCACGACCACCAGCACCGGGTCGCACCCGCCGTCCCGCAGCGCGCCGACCACCCGGTCCAGGAAGGGCTCCCCGCGCCAGCGGAGGAGCGGCTTGGGCTCGCCCATGCGCCGGGAGCGGCCCGCCGCCAGCACGATCCCCGCGATCATCCGGTCCCGGGCTCCGTGGCCGTCAGCGCAGGAAGGCGCGGGCGCCGTCAATGGCCGCCGCGTGGCTCCCGGCCACCGGGGCGGCGGCGCGCGCGAGCGCCTGCTGCGCCGCGGCGGGGAACGGTACGGCCGCCCCCGCGAACAGGAGGGCGGCCGCCAGGGAGCGGGCCACACGGCCGGTGACGTGCCTCACGAGTGTCTCCGGAGATGCGGTCGGGTCAGGGCTCGGCGGGGAAGCGACGCAGCGGACCGGATCGGCCGTCGCGTGCGTCGAACGGGCGTACGGGGCGGCCTGAACAATGGAGCACCCGCGGGATCCTGTCAACGGAACGCCGCACGTCGGGACGACGGATGTTCCCCGGCATCTCCCGCTGGCGCCGGATCATGCCGGGTCCGCAGGGTGGGAGCCAGGGTCGGCTGAGGACGCTGGACACCCGGTATAAGCAAAATTATAATTATCTGCGCGTCATCTATCACGGAGGGGACATCATGACTCACGCCACGATCAAGCTTCGTCCCGTGGGCGGCTCCACGGGAGCCATCTTTCCCAAGGAGGTCCTGGAAGAGCTCCACGTCTCCAGCGGGGACTCGCTGCACCTCGTGCGGACCGAGCGCGGCTACGAGCTGACGCCGTACGACCCGGCGTTCGAGGAGGCGATGGCGGAGTTCGAGGCTGTGCGCCGCGAGCACCGCAACGCGTTCCGCGAGCTGGCGAAGTAGCATGCGCGAGCCCGCCGGGCTGTCTCGCAGGGTGGTGGATGCGATGCAGCGGGAGCTGATCTCGGAGCACGGCGGCCTGCACGGGGTCCGGGACGATGGCCTGCTGGAGTCCGCGCTATCGCGGCCCCGCAACCGCTGGTCCTACGAGCCGGACGCGGACCTGGCCGAACTGGCGGCCGCATACGGGTTCGGGCTGGCGCGCAACCACGCGTACATCGACGGCAACAAGCGCATCGCACTCGCCGCGATGCACGTCTTCGTCCGGCTGAACCGGCACGTCCTCACCGCGGAAGAGCCGGAGGAGGTCGCGGTCATGCTCCAGGTCGCGGACGGTTCGATGCCGGAAGCGGCCCTGGCGTCCTGGGCGCGTGAGAGGCTCCGGTCCCGCTGAAGCTACGCGGCACGGCGGGTGCGTCGCCGGGCAGGCTCGCCGACGGAGACTGGCGGCGGAGGAGAGCCATGCGGAAGCTCGTCTGGATGGTGGGGCTGCTGGCCGCGTGCGCTCCGGCGGCGGTGGGCGGGAGCCACGTGCCCGCCACGGGGCTGGTGGAGGGCTTCGAGGCCCACGTGCAGCTCGGCTCATACGTGGACGGCGCCTACCGGGTCCACGCCGACGTGCGGACGGGGGGCGCGGCTCCGGGGACGCGGCCGTCGCCGTGCCCGGCCGCTGCACCCTGACCCGCCTGGAGGGGTGACGGGACGGCTCCCGTCCGCTTCCTGACCTTTTCGGCGCCGCCGCCTCCGAAACACTGGCGCACGCCCCGACATGCACTTACTATCGCAACTTATGCGACTAGGTGTGTGTCCCTGGTCCCGGCTTTTCCCGCGCGTTGCGCCTCCGCTCCCCGGTCCCGAGAGGCTTCATGGCGAGACCGCGCCAGAACCGCACCGGTCGGCCCGGCCGTCCGCAGGCCCCGCCCCCCATCCTGCGGCGCCGCGTCACCGAGCCCTTCGAGGGCGCCGACCTCCTGGAGGAGGTCCGCCGCGAGCAGGGCGCGCTCGCCCTCTGGCAGGGGCTGCGCGACGTGCTGCTGTGGGCCTTCGCGCCGGCGGACGCGCGGCGCGAAGGGCTCTTCTCGGCGCAGGCCGGTCGGACCGGCGCGCAGCTCGAGGCCGGCTTGCAGCTGGATCCGGAGCTGGTCGTCCCGCTGCACGAGCTCTCCGCGGTGTGCACCGACCCCGCCGCGGCGCGGCCCGAGCGCCTGGCGGTGGCGTGCCGGGCGATCTCCCGCTGGGCCGAGGCGCGCAGCTTCCCACGCGCGGCGCTCGCCTACGCCTACGCCGCGGCGGTGGTGGCTCCCGGGAGCGCGGAGGACTCCTACCGCGTGGGGCTGCTGGCGCGGCGCGAGGCCGACTACGCGCGCGCCGAAGCGTGGTTCAGGCGCTCGATCGGGCTGGCCCGGCGCAGCAAGGAGGCGCGGCCGCACGCGCTCGCGCTGGTTGGGCTGGGAAACCTGTTCATGCAGCGCGGCGACTACCCCCGCGCGGAGAACGCGCACCGCAGGGCGCTCCGCATGGCGCGGCGGCACGGCGTGCGGGAGGTGAAGGGGATGGCGCTGCACGACCTCTGCGTACTGGCGTACGAGAGCAATCAGATGGAAAAGGCGGAGCGGTACGCGTACGGCGCCTTACGGGCCTACGGTCCAGAGCATCCCCGTCTTTCCATGCTCGCACACGACGTGGCCGTCTTCTGGCTCCTGCAGGGCAAGTTCGACCGGGCCCTGGATGCATTCAAAGCGGTCCACCGCGTGATTCGTGATCCGGCCGAGCAGCTCTGGACACTCGGCACCATCGCACATGCGGCAGGTGGGGCGGGGCGGCGCGATGAATTCACCAGTGCCTGGATACAGGCATGGAGGATCATCGACTCGCAGCCGGCGACACACGGCACGGGACCGGCCCTCCTCAACCTGGCGTTCGGATCGGCATATCTCCAGGACTGGGAGCGAGTGGAGATGGCTGCGAGCCACGCGGTCGCGACCGCCGTACGCTGGGGAGAGTCACGGGTCCGGATGGAGGCGGAGGTGCTTCTCGAATCCGCGCGGAACAGAAGCATGCCCCTCGAAGCAAGTAACCTCTATCCGCCACGTGACGGCGAGTTCGGAGACGTGCTTGCGACCCGTCTGCTCGAGGCGCTGCACAGCATGCGCGCATAGGCTCGTGAGGCGCGCATGCGGCGATTACTCCTGCTCACCCCCCGGAGCCCACCCCGAAGGCACCCCCATCCCCCCCGTAAAGGGTCTCCGTGGAGTCTGGCAGCGATCCCGGCAGGATGCGCCCGTCGTCCGCCCGTTCGATCGCCGGAGCGCCGTCGTCGGCGCTGGGCGCGGTGACCCCTGCCCGGCCACAGGCCCCGACGCAGAGGAGCCCGCAAAAGCCGAGAACCCTCGCGAGCATCCGCATACGCGCTCCTTTCCCGAAGTGTGAAAGCCGAAGGAATCCTACCAACGTACCGTCCGGCACGCCTTCCCGCCCACCCTCTGCCCCCTTCCTGCCGATCCCATGCCGTCGAGCCGGCCCGATCCGCTCTCGCGGGGCCAGGGAACGGACGCGCGGTTCGCCGGCTGGCCGCTTCGGCCCGAGCCCGGCCGGCTGGCGCGGAACGGGCGTGTGCCGGCGCCGCGACCCAAAAGTGATCCGGAACCGGAGGGAGCGGATGAGCGGCAGCCATGAAGACGGGCTCGCCGGCCGGCTGGACGAGGTGCGGGAGGCGGCCGAGCGCGCGGACACCGGGCTGGCCCAGGCCCGCGAGATGGAGTTCTGGAGCGACGTGCTGCGCTCCATCGCCGGGGGGGCGGGGGACGCCGCGCAGCTCGCCCGGCTGGCGCTGCGCACGCAGGAGATCGACTTCGACCGCCTGGCCGGACCCGCGGCGGGCGCGGACTCCGACGCGCACGCAGTCGTGGAGCTGCGCATCGCGGGCACCGTCCGGCTGCGCCGGAGGCCGCCGCCGGACCCCTGACCCGCGCGCCGTCAGTCCCCGCCGCCCGGCTCTCCGCGACCGGTCCGCAGCCGCCGCACCTCGGCCAGGAGCGCGGGGACGTCCCGCTGCGCCAGGGCGAGCACGGTGGGGACGTGGATCACGCTCCCGCCCACCCCGCGGGCGCGCTGCTCGATCTCGGCCAGCTCTCCCGTGGAGAGGAGGCGGGGGGCCCCGGGCGCCTCCGGGTCGTCCCGGAGGGTGCAGCGGTCCTCGTACATCTCACCTCCCTGGTGCGGTGGGCAACGCTGCCGAGTCTCGGCACGAGGGCCGCCGGGCTGAAGCCCCGGCGCGCTACGCCCACTCCCGCACCCGCAGCAGCAGCGCCCCCAGCCCCAGCCAGAAGAGCCCGTACCCCGCCGCGTAGGCGGCCGCGCCCCAGGCCGGGGCGCCCTCCAGCAGCCCGGCGTAGACCTCCTGGAAAGCCCAGTGCGGGGGGAGGAGGAAGAGGAGGAGCCGGTACCCCGCCGGGTTCAGCGCCGTCTCCAGGAACACGAGCAGCTGCGGGAAGAAGGTGGGGAGGAAGAGCGCCAGCGCCACCCATGCGTCGCCGCGGGGCAGGGCGGCGGAGAGCGTCGCCATCAGCCCGCCGTACACCAGCACCGAGAGGGCGGGGAGGAGGAGCCCCGGCCACCCGCCCCGGAAGCCGCCCCAGGCGAGCAGCTGCCCGAAGACCAGGAAGAGGAGCGCGGCGAGCAGCGCCGCCGCCGCGGCGAGCGCCCAGCGCAGCCCGTACAGCGCCAGCGGCCGAACCGGGTGCGAGAGGTAGAGGAGCGCGTACCCCCGCCGCCGGTCGGTGGACACGAACCCCGCCAGGAGGACGATGGTCGCCAACCCGGCCAGGTACGAGAGGGTGGCGGAGATCCCCAGCGGCCCCAGCTCCTCCACGGGGAGCTGCCCCGCCTCCACCGCCTCGTGCTGGTGGAAGCCCGGCTCCAGCAGGTAGAGCGCCCAGACCACGAGCGCCAGGAGGAGGAGGCGCGGGGCCCAGTCGCGCAGCGTCACCGGGATCACGGCGCCCCCTCCTCCCCGGCCAGCACCCGGTGCAGCCGCTCTTCCAGCCCCGCGCCCGCGGGCTCCAGGGCGCGCACCCGCGCCCCGCTTCCCAGGAGCGCCGCCAGCCGCCGGCTCAGCTCGGCCTCGTCGCGGGCGCGCACCGTCCACGCTCCCCCCTCCGAGCGCGCGGCCCCGGGGAACGCCTCCGCCACCGCGCCGTCGGCGGCGGAAGCCAGCTCCAGGCGCCACGCCCGCTCGCCCGCCGCGGCGCGCAGCTCCATCTCCGCGCGGATGCGCCCGCCGGCCAGCACCGCCACCCGGTCCACGGCGCGCTCCACCTCGGGCAGGTTGTGCGACACCAGCAGGAGCACTCGCTCCGGGTCCTCCGCCCGCCACGCGGCCAGGACGTCCCGCAGGCGCGCCACCCACACCGGGTCCAGCCCGTTCAGCGGCTCGTCCAGGAGCAGGAGCCGGCGCGGGCCGAGCAGCGCCTGCGCCAGCGCGAGCTTCTGCAGGTTGCCCTTGGAGAGCGCCCCAACCCGCCGCCCCTCCAGCCCCTCCAGCCCCAGCATCTCCAGCGTCCGGTCGATCCGGTCGCCGGCGTCGGGCACCTCGCCCAGCGCGGCGAAGGCGCCCAGCGCGCCGCGCACCGTCCAGCGCGGGGGGATGGACACCGACTCCGGGACGTAGCCGACGCCGTGCCGCTCCGCGTACTCGCGCGGGTGGAGGCCGCCCACGCGCACCTCGCCGGAGGTGGGGCGCAGGTAGCCCAGGAGCAGCCGGATGAGGGTGCTCTTCCCCGCGCCGTTGGGGCCCACGATCCCCAGCGCCGTCCCCGGCGCGACCTCCAGCGACACCCCGTCCAGCGCGCGCACCCTCCCCCCGGCGGCGCGCCAGGGCGGGGCGGAGTACTCCTTGACGACTTCTGCCAGGCGGATCATGCGCGCAGGGTAGGCGGAGCGCCGCCGGGGCGCAAGGGCGGGAACGGATCCTGCGCGCTCGCGGCCTCATGAGCGAGAGCCTGCGGTACACCGGCCCGGAGCGGCGCGCCCACCACCGGCACGGCCGGCTGGAGTGGCTGCGCACCCTGCTCTTCGACCTCTTCCGCTGGATAGGCGCCCGCGTGCGCGGCTTCCACGCGGCGGTCGGGCTCTTCCTTGCGATCGGGCTGGTGCTGGCCGTGGCGGCCGTCGCGGGGTTCGCCGCGGTGGCCGAGGAGGTCATGGAGGGGGAGACGCGCGCCTTCGACCTGGCCGTGCTCCGCTGGATGGAGCGCCAGCACACCCCCATGCTGGACGTGTGGGCGCTGGAGGTCACCTCGCTGGGGTCGGGGCTGGTGGTGGGGATGACGGTCAGCGTGGCAAGCGTCTTCCTCTGGGTGACGCGCCACCGCTACTCGGTCCTCCTCCTCTGGACGGCCGTGTTGGGGGCGGGCCTCGTCACCCGCACGCTCAAGACGCTGTTCGACCGGGAGCGCCCCGACGTCTTCCCCTGGATCGCACCGCACGTGGACCAGGGCTCCTTCCCTTCCGGCCACGCCACCACCTCCATGGTGGTGTACCTCACCCTGGCGTACCTGGTGTCGCGGCTGGCGGACACCCGCCGGCTGCGCGTCCTCACCCTGGCGGTCGCGGCCGTGCTCATCCTGCTCATCGGCATGTCGCGCCTGTACCTGGGGGTGCACTACCCCTCCGACGTGATCGCCGGGTACGCGGTGGGGTTCGCGTGGGCCACCTTCTGCGCGCTGGGGATCGAGGCGGTACGCTACTTCCGCGGGCGGCGCCCCGGGATGGAGCGGGTGGAGGAGGACCTGGACGGCGGGCTGGAGGGGCGCTCCGGCGGGGCGTAGGCGCGGCGCACTTTCGCGGGCTCCCGCCGGGGTGGTAGTATGCTCCGCCCGAACCGTCCAGAGTCTCCCGGCTCCCAGGAGCGCACCGGATGCAGCGCCCCCAGCTCGCAGCACTTGCCGCAGTCGCCCTCGTCGTCGCCTTCGCGCTGGGCTTCTTCCCCCAGTGGTCGCGCGCCCGGACGCTCGCCGCGGAGCGCGACGCCGCCCGCCGGGAGCTCCGCTTCGCCCGGATGGAGGGGGTGCTGGGGGCGGCGCTGGCGGAGTCGCTGCGCAGCAACTACGAGCGCTCGCGGCAGCTCATGGCCGGCTTCTTCACGGACCTGCAGCAGCGCGCGGGCGAGGTGGAGGACGCGACCAAGCGCCGCGAGCTGGATGCGATCCTGGCGCAGCGCGACGAGGTCATCACCCTGCTCTCGCGCGCGGAGCCGGAGTCCACGCAGCGGCTGATGCTCATCTACACCCGCTACTTCGCGGCCATGGACCCAGCCGGCCGGAGCGCGGCGGTGACCCCATCGCCGCCGGCGCAGTGATGAGGCGTCTCGTCTGAACTGCTCTGAACGGAGGAGGTGGGCGTGCCCCTCGCTGGCGCTCGGGTCGGGCTGCGGCTCCGTAGGGCAGCAAACAACGCTGCCCAACGGAGGCGAGCCCCGCAAACTGCGCGGGTCTCGCCGCTTCGCGCTCGCATCCCTCACGCGGGTTTCCGAGCAGATCCCGGCGCAGCGCCCCTGATCCG
>DATABU010000133.1:0-1587 GCA_036259415.1 Longimicrobiaceae bacterium | reverse complement strand
CCGCGCAACGTGGGCGCGCCCATCGTCGACATGCTGTACCCGACGGGGACGGAGTACACCATCCCCGTCATCGCCATCACCGGCACCAACGGCAAGACCACCACCACCCGGCTGGTGGCGCACCTCTTCCGGCACACGGGGAAGACGGTGGGCTTCACCACCACCGACGGCGTCTACCTGCAGAACCGCCTGGTGATGGAGGGGGACATGACCGGCCCCTTCTCCGCCAACATCATCCTCAGCAACCCCACTGTGGACGTGGCGGTGCTTGAGACGGCGCGCGGCGGCATCCTGCGCGCGGGGCTGGGCTTCGACGAGGCGGACGTGGGGGTGGTGCTCAACGTCAGCGCCGACCACCTGGGGCTGCGGGGGATCCACACCCTGGAGCAGCTCGCCGAGGTCAAGTCGGTGGTCCCGGCGGTGGTCAAGCGCGAGGGGCACGCGGTGCTCAACGCGGACGACCCGCTGGTCTACGCCATGCGCGAGCGCACCGGCGCCGACATCGTCCTCTTCTCCACCCTCCCGGAGGGGGAGAACGAGCGCTTCGAGGACCACGTCGAGCGCGGGGGGATCGGGGTGCGCATCGAGGGCGGGACCTTCGTGGTGCGCCGCGGGCGGCTGCGCATCCCCATCGCCACGGTGCGCGAGGTGCCGCTGATGCTGGGGGGCGCGGCGCGCTTCCAGCAGCAGAACGTGCTGGCGGCCATCGCCACCGCGTACGTGCGGGGGGTGCGCTACGACACCATACGCGCGGGGCTGCTGTCGTTCTTCCCCTCACCCAGCATGACCCCGGGGCGCCTGAACCTGCTGCGGGTGCGCAACGCCCGGGTGCTGGTGGACTACGCCCACAACCCCGCGGCGGTGGAGGGGCTCATGGAGGTGGCGCTGGCGCTCCCCGCGCGCCGGCGCGTCGGCGTGCTCGCCGCCCCCGGCGACCGGCGCGACGAGGACATCCGCGACGTGGGGCGGCGGGCGGCGGGGCTGGACCGCGCCCTGGTCAAGGAGGACGAGGACCTGCGCGACCGCGAGCCGGGCGAGGTGGCGGCGCTCGTGGCGGAGGGGCTGCGCGAGGGGGGGATGGCGGACGACCGCATCGAGACCTTCCGCACCGAGGCCGAGGCGGTGGACCGGATGCTGGCCGACCTGGAGGACGGCGACCTGGCCGTGGTGCTGGCGGACGACGTGCGGGGGGTGCTGGCCCGGATCCATCCGCACGCCAACGGGTCGGGCGCCGCCTGAGGCCGTGCCCCTCCCCGACCCGTTCTCCGAGATCCGCCTCGTCGCGCTCCGCTCCATCCGCGGGGCGAGCTTCTGGTCGCGCCGCCCGGTCACGCGCCTCGACCTGGTCCCCGGCGAGTACGACGAGATCTCCTCCGCGCAGGTCCCCGGCTTCACCGAGGCGCTGCTGGAGGCGCTCCCGGGGCTCTGGGAGCACCGCTGCTCCGTGGGCGAGCGCGGGGGCTTCGTCACGCGCCTGCGCGGGGGAACCTATGCCCCGCACGTCGTGGAGCACGTGGGGCTCGCGCTCCAGAACCTGGCAGGACACGACGTCGGCTACGGGCGGGCCCGCGGGGGCGACCGGCCGGG
>DATABU010000132.1:0-3658 GCA_036259415.1 Longimicrobiaceae bacterium | reverse complement strand
GACCCGCTCCCCGCCGCGGTGGCGCCCGGGGCGCTGGCGACCCGGCGCTTCCGCGTGCGCGTCCCCGCCGACGCCGCGCCCGGCGGCGCCTACTTCCTGCGTGCGCCCCGCGCCGGCGACCTGTACGCCTGGACCGGCGACCCCGCGGTGGACGGGCTCCCCTTCGAGCCGGCGCCGGTGCGCGCCCGCGCCGCCGTGGTGGTGGAGGGGGCGGAGCTGCCGCTGGCGGCGGAGGCCGCCTTCCGCGAGGTGGACCCCCGGCAGGGCGAGCTGCGCCGGCCCGTTCTGGTGGTCCCCGCGGTCTCGGTCCTGCTGGAGCCGGAGGCGAGCGTCCTGGCCGTCCCCGAGGCCACCTCCAGCGCCTCCCCCGCCCCGCTCCGCTACAGGGTGCGCCTGCGCGGCGAGGCGCCGGACGGGATCGCCGGGACGCTGCGCCTGGTGCTGCCGGAGGGGTGGAGCGCGGAGCCCGCGGCCGCGCCGGTGCGCTTCGCCGGGCCGGGGGAGCAGCGCGAGGTGGACTTCGCGGTTCGCGCCCCGGTGGGCGTCTCGGCCGGGGACCACGCGGTGCGGGCCGTGTTCGAGGCGGAGGACGGGCGGCGCTTCGGGCGCGGGGTGCAGCTGGTGGACTACCCGCACGTGCGCGCCCGCCCCATCGTGCACGAGGCGGCCTCGCGGGTGCGCGCCTTCGACGTGCGGGTGCCGCCGGGGCTGCGGGTGGCGTACGTCGAGGGCGCGGGGGAGGAGGGGCCCGCCGTGCTGCGGCAGCTGGGGATCGTCCCCGACCTGCTGGACGCGGAGGCGCTGGCGGGGCGCGACCTTTCCCGCTACGACGTGATCGTGGCCGGGAGCCGCGCCTACGAGGTGCGCCCCGACCTGGCCGCCCACAACGCCCGCCTGCTGGAGTACGTGCACCGCGGCGGGACGCTCATCGTGCAGTACAACAAGTACGAGCTGGTGGAGGGCGGCTTCACGCCGTTCCCGATCACCATGGGTCGCCCGCACGACCGGGTCACCGACGAGGAGGCGCCGGTGCGGCTGCTGGACCCGTCGCACCCGGCGCTCTCCCGGCCCAACCGGATCACCGCGCGCGACTTCGAGGGGTGGATCCAGGAGCGGGGGCTGTACTTCGCCCGCACCTGGGCGCCTGAGTACACGCCGCTCCTGGAGACGGGCGACCCCGGGGAGGCGCCGCTGCGCGGGGGGCTGCTGGTGGCGCCCTACGGCGAGGGGACCTACGTGTACACGGGCCTGGCCTTCTTCCGGCAGCTCCCCGCGGGGGTGCCGGGGGCCTGGCGGCTCTTCGCCAACCTGCTGGCGCTGGGCGCCGGCGAAGACCGACGCTGAGAGGAGGCGGGCGCATGTCCATCGGGAGCGACGAGGAGCTGGAGGCGCTGCGGCGCGTGGGGCGGGTGGTGCGGCTGGCGCTGGAGGCCATGGAGCGCGAGGTGCGCCCGGGGATCACCACCGGCGAGCTGGACCGCATCGGCGGCCGGGTGCTGGAGGAGCACGGCGCCCGCTCGGCCCCGAGGGCGGTGTACGGCTTCCCGGGCGACGTCTGCATCAGCGTCAACGACGAGGCGGTGCACGGAATCCCCGGCGGGCGCGAGCTGCGCGCCGGGGACCTGGTGAAGCTGGACGTGACCGCGGAGCTGGACGGCTACATGGCCGACTCGGCGCGGACGGTGCCGGTGCCGCCGGTGAGCGACGCGGCCCGGCGGCTGGCGGCGTGCGCCCGTACCGCGTTCGAGCAGGCGATGAAGGTGGCGCGCGCGGGAGGCCGGGTGAACGACATCGGCCGGGCGGTGGAGGAGGTGGTGCGGCGCCGCGGCTTCGCGGTGATGCGCGACCTGGCGGGGCACGGGATCGGCCGCGCCATCCACGAGGAGCCCTCCGTCCCCAACTACTGGGACTGGCGCGCCCGCGCCCCGCTCACCGAGGGGCTGGTCATCACGGTGGAGCCCATCGTGGCGCAGCGCTCCGGCGCGTACGTGGACGGCGACGACGGTTGGACGGTGCGCAGCGCCGACGGCGGGCTGGTCGCGCACCACGAGCACACGCTGGTGGTCACCCGCGGCCGCCCCATCCTCCTGACCGCCGCCTGACCGTGCCGCTCCGCTCCGCGCTCGCCCTGCTCGTAATGGGTACAGGCCCTCACCCGGCTCGCTTCGGGCGCGCCACCCTCTCCCGATTCTGGGAGAGGGGATTGGGGTCCGGTGTGCTCCGGTGGGATCCTGCGCGGGGATCAGGTCGTGGAGCGGTCGTGGCGCTCCGGCCATGTGCGGAGCATGGGTCGGCCGGGGGAGGCTCCTCCGTCGGTGCGCACTCGCCCACCCCCGGAGAGTGGGTCGGGGGACGGAGAGGCTCGGACATACGCTCTCCTGCGGAGCCTCCCCCGGCCTCCCGGCCTGCGCCCCAGGGAAAGCCCTGCCCCGGCTGGGCGCCCGCGTGAGGGATGCGAGCGCGAAGCGGCGAGACCCGGGGGCCGTTTCCCGGGGCTCGCCTCCGTCGGGCAGCGTTGTTTGCTGCCCTACGGAGCCGCAGCCCGACCCGAGCGCCAGCGAGGGGCACGCCCGAACCCGGCAGTTCAGTAGCCGTTCAATGACGACATCGAGAGACTGCATGCGGAACACAGTCGTGGGGATCGGCCTGCTGGCGCTCGCGGCCTGCACGGGCGGCGACGGGCGGGAGGCGCTGGTGGTGTACTCGCCGCACGGGCGGGAGATGCTGCAGGCGTTCGAGCAGCGCTTCGAGGCGGCCAACCCCGGCGTGGACGTGCAGACGGTGGACATGGGCTCGCAGGAGGTCCTGGACCGCCTGCGCTCGGAGCGGGCCAACCCGCAGGCGGACGTGTGGTGGGGCGCCCCGTCGACCACCTTCGAGGACGCCGCGCGCGACTCGCTCCTGGCCCACTTCGTCCCCGGCTGGGCCGGCGCGCTCCCGGAGGAGGCGAAGGACCCGCAGGGGTACTGGCACGGCACCTACCTGACCCCGGAGGTGATCGCCTACAACACCCAGGCGGTCCCGCCCGAGGAGGTGCCGCGCGACTGGGACGAGGTGCTGGACCCCAAGTGGAAGGGGAAGGTGCTGATCCGCGACCCCATGGCCAGCGGGACCATGCGCACCATCTTCGGGATGATCGTGCAGCGCGGCATCCGCGAGACCGGCGACACAGCCGCGGGCTTCGACTGGCTGCGGCGGCTGGACGCGCAGACCAAGGAGTACGTGCTGAACCCCACCCTGCTCTACCAGAAGTTGGCACGGCAGGAGGGGGTGGTGACGCTCTGGGACATGCCGGACATCGAGACGCTCAAGGCCAAGACTCGCTTCCCCATCGACTACGTGATCCCCCGCAGCGGGACGCCGCTGCTGGTGGACGGGGTGGCGGTGGTGCGCGGCGCCTCGAACCCCGAGACGGCCCGGCGCTTCGTGGAGTGGGTGGGGAGCGAGGCCGCGCTGGCCCCCGCCGCCCGGGAGTTCGCCCGCCTCCCCGCCCGGAGCGACTTCCCCTCCGACTCGCTCCCGGAGGGGCTGCGCCGCGCCCGCGAGCAGATCGTCCCCGAGCCCATGGACTGGGAGCTCCTCCAGGAGCAGGGCCCCACCTGGATGCGCCACTGGGACGAGCACGTGCGCGGCAGGGGCGTCCGGTGAGGCCGCCCGT
>DATABU010000131.1:0-3989 GCA_036259415.1 Longimicrobiaceae bacterium | reverse complement strand
AGCACGCCCGTGCCCATGGCGATCTGCTCGTTCTCGTCGTGGAAGTCCCGCACGTTCCGGTTCAGCGTCATCACCCCCACGTGCCGCAGCGGGAACTGGTTCTCCGGCCAGATCTTGGTGTCGTCCAGCGGGTCCCAGTCCAGCTCCGGGTGCTCGTGGTCCGCCATGATCTGCACGTACATGTCCCACTGCGGGAATTCGCCGCGCTCGATGGCGTCGTACAGGTCCTTGGAGGCCGAGCCCAGGTCCTGCCCCTGAACCTTCGCCGCCTCCTCGGCGGTGAGGCTGGCGATCCCCTGGCGCGGGTGGAAGTGGTACTTCACCAGCACCGTCTCGCCCTGGGCGTTCACCATCTTGTAGGTGTTTACGCCGAAGCCCTCCATGTGCCGGTAGCTGGCCGGGATCCCGCGCGGGCTGAACAGGTGCGTCAGCATGTGCATGGACTCCGGCGTCTGGCTCATGAAGTCGAAGATCCGGTTGGGCTCCTGGCGGAAGGTCACCGGGTCCGGCTTCAGCGCGTGGATCACGTCCGGGAACTTGATGGCGTCGCGGATGAAGAACACCGCCAGGTTGTTCCCCACCAGGTCCCAGTTGCCGTCCTCGGTGTAGAACTTCACCGCGAAGCCGCGCGGGTCGCGCGCCACCTCAGACGAGTCGCGCCCGCCGATCACCGTGGAGAAGCGGATCGCGAGGTCGGTCTTCTTCCCCGCCTCCTGGAACAGCTTCGCCCGCGTGTACCTGGACGCCGGCTCGTCGCCGATCTTCCCCGTCGCCTCGAACTCGCCGTAGGCCACGAAGCCCCGCGCGTGCACCACCCGCTCGGGGATGCGCTCGCGGTCGAAGTGGCTGATCTTCTCCAGGAAGTGGTAGTTCTCCAGCGTCGCCGGGCCGCGGCTCCCGACGGTGCGCTGCGACTGGTTGTCGCCCACCGGGTGTCCCTGGCGGGTGGTCAGGGTCCGGTCGTCCCCGGCCCCTCCGTCGTGCTTCTCGTCCATCGCTCCCCTTCCGTTGCGCGGGTTCAGTCGCCGGGTCCCCGCCCGGCGCGGTCGACGATCCCCGCCACGCCGGGTGGCGAGGCCGGCAGGTGAGGTCGATCGGGCACACCGGGCCGCCGGCGCGTCCCGTGTCGGCTCCGGTGCGGAGGAGGGAGCGGGGGCCGCAAGAGGCGGGCCGGCGACGGTGTCTGCGTCGTCCCGGGAGGCGGGGTCTTCTCTCGCGCGGCGCCCGCCCGTAGACTGTCACCCGGAGCCGGCTCCCGTCCACCCGCACCGCCCGCGCCGATGGAGACCCCCGATCCGCCCGCCGCCGAGGCGTCCCCGCCGGCGGGCTCCACCGTCGGCGCGGCGCTGACGCGCGCGGTGCTGCTCGCCTTCGCGCTGGTGGTGCTGCTCTGGCTGCTGCTGCGCATGCGGGGGGTGCTGCTCTTCTTCGCGCTGGCGGTGGTGCTCGCCATCTCGCTGAACGCACCGGTGAACTGGCTGGAGCGGCGCGGCTGGCCGCGCGCGCTGGCGACGGCGGCGGCGACGCTGGCGGTGCTCGCGGTGCTGGGGCTGGTGGGATGGATGGTGGTCCCGCCGCTGGTGCGGCAGACCACGCTCCTGTGGGGGAACGCCCCGGAGATCGTGGCCGGGCTCCAGGCGCGCGTCTCGGCGCTGCTGGCCGGCTACCCGGAGCTGGAAGAGCGCATCCGGGCGGAGGCGGGCGGGCCGCTGGCGGCGTGGCTGGTGTCGCTGCTCGGCGACGTGTGGGCCTACTCGCTCTCGCTGGTGGCGGCGCTCCTGCTGGGGCTGCTCCTGCTCAGCATCGTCGTGTACATGGTGGCCGATCCCCGGCCGCTCCTGGAGGGGTACCTCACGGCCGTGCCGCCGCACCTGCGCGGCCCGGCCGCCCGCGCCTTCGCCAGCGCGTCGCGGGCCACCGTGGGGTGGATGGAGGCCAACGTGGTGCTGGGGACGCTGAAGGCCGTCCCCGCCTTCGTCTTCCTGCAGCTCATGGCGGTGCCGGGGGCGCTCGTCTGGAGCGTGCTCGCCTTCTTCAGCGCGCTGGTCCCCCGGCTGGGCTTCTACGTCATGGCCGTGCCGCCGGTGCTGGTGGCGCTCTCCATCTCCCCGGCCAAGGCGGGGTGGACGGCGCTCTTCTTCTGGGTGTGGAGCGAGATCCTGGGAACGCTGGTCGCGCCGCGCGTGCAGGGCTCCAGCATGGACCTGCACCCCGTCTTCCTCCTCTTCGTCACCATGGCGATGGCGGTGGTCTTCGGGCTGGTGGGGGTGCTCATCGCCGCCCCCGTCGCGGGGTTCCTGCGCGCGTACTACGACGAGCTGTACCTGGCCCGCCGCCCCCCCGACCCCCGCCTGGGGGAGCGGGTTGACGCCATGCTCCGCCGCGAGTCCCCGCCCGGGCCCTGACGCGGCGGCGTACGCTTCTTGCGGCGGGTCCGCCGGTCCGCTCCCGGCGGGGGCGGGCGCGACAATCCTGAATGCTGCTCAGAGCAAACCCGGCGAAAGGCGGGGGCGCAGAGCCACGGGGCTACAGCGACGCGGTCGCCACGCCAGCCGGGCCGCCAGCATCTCGATCCACGATCGGGGCTGGCGGCGTTTTGTTCTCCGCGCCCCGGCGGGACCATGATCCACGCTTTCGCGCGAGGCCGCCATGACGCCGAAGACCGTGCTGGTGGTGGAGGACGATCCCGACCACCGCGACATCGTGGTGACGCTGCTCCGCCACCACGGCTACGGGGTGCTGGAGGCGGAGGACGGCGCCGGCGCCGTGGACGTGGCCCTGGCCCGGCGGCCGGACATGGTGCTGATGGACGCCCACCTCCCCGTGCTGGACGGGTGGAGCGCGACCCGGCGCCTCAAGGGTGACCCCGGGGTCGCCGGCATCCCCGTGGTGATCCTCTCCGCCGCCGCGCTGGAGGCGGACCGCGACCGCGGCGACCGCGCCGGGTGCGACGGCTACCTGACCAAGCCCTGCGACCCGAACGACGTCCTGGCCGAGGTGCGGCAGCGGATCGGCCCGCCCTGAGCCGGACGGCGCGGCATGGACGCGGCCCCTCCGGCCCCGTATCGTTGCGGGAGCCACCCACCCGGAGGGAACACTGCACACCGACACCGCCACCGACACCCTGCGCTCCCGCGCCCCGGCGCGGGGGTACGCCCCCGCCGCCCCCACGCGCGCCGAGCGCCTGGCGCTCCGCGTCCTCCAGGCCGGGGCCGTGGCGGTCGTGCTCGCCGCCACCGACCAGCGGGTCTTCGAGCTGGACCGCTTCTTCG
Source organism: Longimicrobiaceae bacterium (assembly GCA_036259415.1). Taxonomy (GTDB): domain Bacteria; phylum Gemmatimonadota; class Gemmatimonadetes; order Longimicrobiales; family Longimicrobiaceae; genus JAFAYN01. Next base: position 717 of record DATABU010000131.1, on the reverse strand, counting down.
TCCCCAAGGAGCTGGTGCTGCACGTCACCGCCTTCCTGGCGGGGCTGCTCACCCTGGGCTCGGCGCGGCGGGAGCGGGCGACCCGCGTGGACGCCATGCTGCTGGGGTTCCTGGCGCTGGGCGCGGCCTCCGCCGCCCTCGCGGCCAACCCCTGGGCGGCGATGCGCGCGCTGGGGGTGGGCGTCTCCGGGGTGGCGGTGTTCTGGGCGGCGCGGGCCGTGGCGCGGGCGGGGCTCGCCCGGCCGCTGCTGGCGGCGCTCGCGCTCGCCGCGGTCGTGGGCGCCGCGACGGCGCTGCTGCAGGCGTACGGCGTGCGGCTCGACTGGTTCTCGCTGAACCGCGCGCCCGGGGGGACGCTGGGGAACCGCAACTCGGTCGCGCACCTGGCGGCCTTCGGCCTCCCGGTGGTGCTCCTGGCTGCGCTGCGGGCGTACCGGCCCGCGGGGTTCCTGCTGGGGAGCGCGGGGCTGGCGCTCTGCGCGGCGGCGCTCATCCTCACCCGCTCGCGCGCGGCCTGGCTGGCGGTGGCGGCCGTGGCGGCGGTGGTGCTGCTGGGGCTCCCGCTGGTCCCGCCGCTGCGGCGGCACCGGCGCACGCTGGGTCGCCTGCTGGCGCTCCTGCTGGTGGCCGGGGGCGGCGTCGCGGCGGCGCTCCTGCTCCCCAACGCGCTGCGCTGGCGGAGCGACAACCCGTACCTGGAGTCCGCGCGGGGGCTGG
>DATABU010000130.1:0-11762 GCA_036259415.1 Longimicrobiaceae bacterium | reverse complement strand
GTGGGCGCCCCCGCCGCCGACGAGGAGCTGGAGGTGGAGCAGGAGTAGGCGGGCCGCCTTCCGCGCGCCGGGGGCGCCTTGGAACGTTCCGCGAGCGCGGGGGGGAGCCCCGGGAAGTCCCGGGGCTCCCTTCGCGCGGAGATCCTCTTCAACCTCTGCTTCCTCGCCTTCGCGGCCGTGGTCCTGGCGCTCTGGGCCGCGGCGCTCCTGGACCTGGGCGCGCTGGGGGGCGGGCGCTCGCTGGCCGCCATCCTCCTCCTGGCCGCGGCGGACGTGGCGGTGTTCGCGGTGCTGGGGAACCACCTGCTGGGAAGGCTGGTGGTCCGCCCGCTCTCCGAGGCCGCCGGGGCCGCCACCGCCATCGCCGACGGCGACTACCAGCGGCGCGTCCCCGCCGGGGAGAGCCGCGAGACCGAGGCGCTCGCCTCCGCGCTCAACCGCCTCACCGACCAGCTCCTCCACAACCAGACCCGCCTCGCCGAGAACGTCCGCTCGCTGGACGAGACCAACCGGCTCCTGGTGGCGACCCAGCGCGACCTGGTGCAGGCGGAGAAGCTCGCCGGGCTGGGCCGCCTGGCCGCCGGCGTGGCGCACGAGGTGGGCAACCCGCTGGGGGCGCTCCTGGGCTACGTCGCCGTGCTGCGGCGGCGCGGCGGCGACGAGGAGCTGCTGGGGGGGATGGAGCGCGAGGCGAAGCGCATCGACCGCATCGTCCGCTCGCTGCTCCAGTACGCCCGCCCCCACAGCGGCGCGCGGGCCAGGGAGGCGGTGGACGTGAACGCCTCCGTGCGGCGGGTGCTGGAGCTGCTCCGCGGGCAGGGACGGCTGGCCGGGGTGGAGGTGAAGGCGCAGCTCGCCCCGGAGCTCCCCCCGGTGAGCGCCGTGGCCCACGACGTGGACCAGGTGTTCCTGAACCTGTTCACCAACGCCGAGGCGGCCATGGAGGGGCGGGGGACGCTCACCGTGCACACCGCCCTGCGCACCTTCGAGCCGGCGCGCCGCATCCCCCCACGCCGCGCCGACGACCCGCCGGGGGTGGACTACAGCCACCTGCGGCGCCCCAGGCACGGCTCGCAGCGCGACGCCCACAAGCTGGAGGCTGGAGACGAGGTGATCCAGGTGGTGGTCGCAGACACCGGCCCCGGGATCGCCCCGGAGCACGTGGAGGCCGTCTTCGATCCCTTCTTCACCACCCGCGCCCCCGGCGAGGGGACGGGGCTGGGGCTCGCCATCGTCGCCAGCACGCTCACCGAGCTGGGCGGCCGCGTGGAAGCCTCCTCCGCCGACGGCGGGGGCGCGGCGTTCACCCTTTCCTTTCCCACCGGCAGGGAGCCATCGTGAGCGCGGGCCGCATCCTGGTGATCGACGACGAGGCGGGGCTCCGCCACACGCTCGGCCTCATCCTCCGCGAGGAGGGGTACGAGGTCGCCACCGCCGAGGACGGCGAGGTGGGGCTGCGCATGGCGCTGGCCGAGCCGCCCGGCCTGATCCTCTGCGACGTCCGCATGCCCCGGCTGGACGGGCTCCAGTTCCTGGACCGCTACCAGGAGGCGGGGGGCGGCGCGCTGGTGGTGGTGATGAGCGCCTACGGCTCGCTGGACACCGCCGTCGAGGCCATGCGCCGCGGGGCGTACGACTACGTCTCCAAGCCCTTCAACGCCGACGAGATCCTGCTCACCCTGCGCAAGGCCGAGGAGCGCGAGCAGCTCCGGCGCGAGGTGGACCGGCTCCGCAAGCAGGTGGGGGAGACGCAGGGCTTCGAGGAGGTGGTGGGGCGCTCCGCGGTGATGCGCGAGGCGCTGGACCTGGCGGCGCGGGTGGCGCCGTACCCCTCCACCGTGCTCATCACCGGCGAGAGCGGCACCGGGAAGGAGGCCGTGGCACGCTCCATCCACCGGGCGTCGCAGCGCGCCGCCGGCCCGTTCGTGGCGGTCAACTGCGGGGCCATCCCCGAGAACCTGCTGGAGTCGGAGCTGTTCGGGCACGAGAAGGGCGCCTTCACCGGCGCCGACCGCGCGCGAGAGGGCCTCTTCGCCGAGGCCGACCGGGGGACGCTCTTCCTGGATGAGATCGGGGAGCTGCCGGGCCCGCTGCAGGTCAAGCTGCTGCGGGTGCTGCAGGAGCGCAGGGTGCGACGCGTGGGCGCCTCCGCCGAGGTGCCGGTGGACGTGCGCGTGCTGGCGGCCACCGCCCGCGACCTGGTCGAAGAGGTACAGGAGGGGCGCTTCCGGGACGACCTGTTCTATCGCGTCAACGTGGTGCAGATCCACCTCCCCCCGCTGCGCGCCCGGCCCGAGGACATCCCCCTGCTCGCGGGCCACTTCCTCCGGCGCCACGCCGCCCGCTTCGGCATCCCGGAGCGCGACCTCCCGGCGGAGCTCCTCCCTATGCTGGCCTCGTACCCCTGGCCGGGGAACGTGCGCGAGCTGGAGAACATGATGGAGCGGGCGCTGGTGCTCTCCGGCGGCGACGTCCGCGAGGAGCACCTCCCGGCCCACGTGCGCGCCGGGACCCACCCCTTCAACGTGGCCCCCGACGACGGCGACCTGTCCGTGAAGCGCCGCCTACCGGCGCTGGAGCGGGAGCTGATCGCGCGGGCCCTGCAGCGGACCCAGGGGAACCGCACCCGCGCCGCGGAGCTGCTGGAGCTGTCGGTGCGGGCGCTCTCGTACAAGGTGCAGGACTACGGGCTGGACTGATCGGAGCGGGGGTGAACGGCGGGGTTGGGCGTGCCCCTCGCTGGCGCTCGGGTCGGGCTGCGGCTCCGTAAGCGGGCACACTACGCCCGCTAACGGAGGCGAGCCCCGCGGAAACAGCCCCGCGGGTCTCGCCGCTTCGCGCTCGCATCCCTCACGCAGGGCACCAGCCGGGGGCGGGCGGCTCGCGGTTCGATGCACGCGGAGCTCGTATGAGCCGCCCAGAGGAGGGGAGTATCGGCATGGTGGGGCGCGCACTTTAGGATATTGCTTGTGTCAGCGGACGCGCCTACCTTGTGCGCCCCGCCGTGCTCCACGTCCACTTTCCGCCCCTCGTCCCATGCCTTCCCTCCACGACCGCCGCGGCTTCACCCTGGTCGAGCTGCTCAGTGTGCTGGTGCTCGTCGGGATCATCGCCTCCATGGCTGCGCCCCGGTTCGAGGGGGCGCTCGCGCGCATGCGGACCCGCGCCGCGCTCGACCGCTTCACCGGCGACCTTTACCTGGCGCGGGTCACGGCGGTGCGCACCGGGCGCACCGTGGTCGTGCGCTTCCCCGGCGCGGCGCGCTGCTCCGCGGGGGGCCCGGGCCGCTACGGGACCGACCACTACGTGGTGGTGGTGCGCGACACGCCCGAGCGGGTGGTGAAGCGGGTCGTGGTCGGCGAGGGCGGGCTCTGCCTGGAGATGAACCAGTCGGATTCGCTCCGCTTCGACGCGCGGGGACTGCTCCGCGGGGCGGGGAACCGCACCGTGGTCGCCCGCCGCGGCGCCGACCTGCGCGATTCGCTCACGGTCTCGCGCGCGGGGCGGGTCCTGCGCAGGTACTGATTCCCTCCGGGCGGGCGGCAAACTTTTCCGCTCCGGAAGAAAGTTGCCGCCCCCCGGCGGGTGCGCCAACCTCTAAGTCGTTGCGGCGAAACGACGCTCCATGCGGCACGCTCCTTCCTCTAGGCCGGGGCATGACCGCCACGACTCCCCACCGACGTCCCTCCGTCGCCGGCTTCACCCTCGTCGAGCTGATGGCCGTGCTGATCCTGATCGGGATCGGCGTCTCCATGGCCGCTCCCCGGGTGACCTCGATGGCCTCCCGGAACAAGGCCGAGGGCGCCATCTCCCGCCTCGGCGCCGACATGGCCTACGCCCGCATCCTGGCGGTGCGGTGGGGCCGCCCCACCTCGCTGCGCTTTTCCGCGTCCGGCACCGAGTACACTGTGACGGTGGACACGGCGGGGACTGCCTCCCCCAACTTCCGCGTGGTGAAGCGGGTGAGCATCGACCGCGACTTCGCCGGGATCAGCCTCTCCCCTCCCGCCGCGCAGGTGTCCTTCACCCCGCGGGGGATGGTGACCGCGGGCGAGGGAACGTTCACGGCCGGGCACGGCGCCGTGGCCGACTCGCTCCTCCTCTTTCCCACCGGGAGGACCTACCGTGCGAAATGAACCGGCGCGCCTGCGCTCCACGGACGGCTTCACGCTCGTCGAGGTGCTCGCCGCGATGATGATCCTCGCGGTGGGGATGCTCGGGCTGGAGGCGCTCGGGATCGGCGCGTCTCGGCTGATCGTGCGCGCCGAGAAGGAGAGCCGCGTCTCGACGCTGGCGGCCACGCAACTGGAGCGGGCGCTCCGCGAGGTGCGGGCGAACCCGGCGGTCCGCACCTACTGCCCGGTGCAGGCCACCGGCGAGGACCAGGTCTGCGTCGCGGTCGCGACGATCTCGGGCGCGGCCAACACCCGGCGGGTCACGGTGACCGTCACCCCGAAGCCGGGGGGCGTCCCGCTCGAGCCCTTCGTGGTCTCCTCCTCGGTCTACGACCCGGCAATCCCATGAACAACCGCGGCTTCACCCTGGTCGAGCTCGTGGTGGCGCTGGTCATCAGCGGCTTCCTGGCCGGGGTCGTCTTCCAGCTGGTGCGCGGGCAGGAGCGCTTCGTCTCCATGCAGAGCGCCCGCGAAGAGGTACAGCAGAACGGACGCGCCGCGCTGGAGCTGATCTCCGCTGAGCTCCGCGCCGCCAGCCGCGAGGGAATCAGGACAGCGACCGCCGACTCGATCCGGTTCCGCGTCCCGCGCATCTGGGGGCTGGTGTGCGGCGACCCGGCCGCCGCGGCCACCCCCGGTCCCACGACGCGCGCAATCGTCTTCCCGGGTCTGGGGCTGGCGGCCTTCAGGGGCTCCAGCGTCCCGGACAGCGTCGCGATCCGGGACTCCACCTCCACCCTCCCCAGGCGCTGGCGGTTCGCCTCGGTAACCGACGCGACCCCCTCGGCCGGGCAGGGCGCCGCGGCGTGCGCGGGGCTCGGCCCGGACGCCGGGCGGGTGCAGGTGCGGACGCTGACCGGGGTCCCCGATTCCATCCCCCTGCACGTCGGCGAGCCGGCCTACCTCTTCGAGGTGGTCAAGTACGACGCCGACGATTCGAACGTCCCCGGGAAATGGGTCCGGCGGAACGCCGACGGAGGCGGCGCGCAGCCGCTCGCCGGCCCCCTCGCGATCGAGGACGACGTCCCCGTCTTCCGGTTCCGCTACTTCGACGCGGCCGGCGCCGAGGTGACGCCCCCGATCACCGATCCCACCACCATCGCCGAGGTGCAGGTCAGGGTCACCACCATGAGCCGCTCCTCGAAGCCGCTGCTGGAGTTCAGCGACTCCACCCGCGTCCGCCTCCGGAACTGACCATGCAAGGCAACCGATCCGTCCCGTTCGCCCGGCTGCGCGGCGACCGCCGCGGCGTGGCGCTCCCCCTGGCCCTCTTCGGGCTGGTGGCCATCACCATCATGGTGACCGCGGTGCTCATGACCTCCACCACCGAGGCGGCCATGAGCAACGCGAACCTGGACGCGACCCGCACGCTCTACGCGGCCGAGGGGGCGGTCCAGGCGTACGTGGCGAGCCAGGGCGCCGGCCTCACGGCCGTGACCGACCTGGACTGGCAGATCCCCGGGACCACGGAGCAGGCGCGCATCAACGTGGTGAGGCTGGGTCGGATCCCGGGCAACGTCACCGTGGTGCCGCCGTTCGGGCCCACCGACCGCTACTCCGTAACCGCCGAGCCGCTGGTGAACGGCCGCCCGGGGCGCGGCGTGGTGGCGATGGTGTCGCTCCCCAGCACGTTCACCAACATGGACCTGAACGTGAACTCGGGGGCCACGGTGGGGTCGGACCTGAACGTGGGGGGCAACTCGAAGGTGGTGGACCGCTCGACCGCCTGCAGCGACACGACCGGCTCGGCCGCGGTCACCCACGCCGACGGGACGAACGTCACCACGAGCGGCAGCGGGACCATCTCGGGGGCGGTGCAGGAGAGCCAGTTCTCGGGCACGGCCTTCGTGGACTGGGTCCTCAACGGGCGCACGCTGGAGGAGTTCGCCCGGGTCTCGCAGATCAAGTTCGGACCGATGCTGGATGCGCAGGACTTCCCCAGCAACGCGCGGGCGCAGTGGAACGCGACCGACACCCGGATGCGCTGGGGCTGTCCCACCGGGGTGGGGATCAACTGCAGCGCGGCCGGAGCCGACACGCTCAAGTACCCGTCCATCGCGGTGGACGCCAAGGGCGGCGCCATCGATCTGCAGGGCGACCACGGGCAGGGGGTCCTGATCGTGATGAACGGGAGCCTGAAGATCTCGGGGAACTTCATGTTCAAGGGGATCATCATCGTCGAGGGGTACACCGAGATCACCGGCACCGGCGGGAAGACCACCTCCAAGATCGAGGGCGCCCTCGTCTCCCTGGGGCAGAACACCTCCGAGCGCACCCGGATCGACGAGAGCCAGACCAAGGGCAACGCGGTGATCAGCTACAACCGCTGCCAGGTGGAATCCGCGCAGGAGGCCTTCAACAAGAACCAGCTGGAGAACCCGACCTTCCAGCCGCCGCAGGCGAGCTTCGCCTGGTACGAGCTGATCCGCTGAACACCACGACAGCCGTTCCTGCTTCTTGACGCAGTCTCCCGCGGGCCCTATCGTTTCGGGACTCCATCCAACCTGAAAGCGGCGGCCTCCGGCCGCCGTCCATTCCCGGCCCGCGGGCAGGTCCGCCCACGCCCCGCCAACCCCTCGTGTCTCCCATGGTTTCACTTCTCCGCCGCGGCAAGAGCACCGTCGGCCTGGACATCGGCAGCGGCTTCATCAAGGTGGCCGTCGTCGACCACTCGGGCGGCGACCCGGAGCTGGTGCACGTGTCGCACACCCCCCTCATCACCGACGCCATCGTCGAGGGCGAGATCATGGACCCGCAGCTCGTCGCGGAGACCGTGCGCTCCATCTTCGAGAGCTCGGGGATCAAGCCGAAGAACGTCGTGGTCTCGGTGGGGGGGCGCGACGTGATGGTCAAGAAGATCCAGATGGACCGGATGAAGGAGGCGGACGCCCGCGAGGTGATCCGCTGGGAGGCCGAGCAGTACGTCCCCTTCGACATGGAGAACGTGCAGCTCGACTTCCAGATCCTGGACCCGCAGGACGACGGGCTGCAGATGAGCGTCCTGCTGGTGGCCGCCAAGCGCGAGCTGGTGGACCAGAAGGTCGCGCTGCTGCGGGACGCGGGGATCTCCCCCAGCGTGGTGGACGTGGACTCGTTCGCGCTGCACAACGCCTTCTAGTACAACTACCCGGAGTGCCGCGAGGGGACGCTCGCCCTGGTGAACGTGGGGCACGAGATCTCCACCGTGAACGTCCTCCAGGACGGGACCCCCACGCTGACCCGCGACATCCCCTTCGGCTCGCGGCGGCTGCGCGAGGACCTGCGCCGCCTGCACGGCCTCACCGTGGAGGACGCCGAGGCGGTACTCCAGGGCCGCTCCCCCCGCGCCGGCGAGTTCCAGCAGCTCCTCACCGAGGGGTGCGAGGAGCTGGCCACCGGGATCGAGCGGGCCGCGGCCTTCCTCTCCATCGGCGACTCCGGCGCCCAGGGGCTGGGCCGCGTCTTCCTCTGCGGGGGCGGCGCCCGCATCCCCGGGCTGGCCGACGTGGTCGGCCGGCAGCTCCGCGCCCGCACCGAGATCGCCAACCCCCTCCAGCGCCTCCGCGTCAGGCCCGGCGTCACCACGCTCTTCCCGGTGGACGAGCTGGCGCCCATGCTGATGCTCCCCGTCGGCCTGGCGCTGCGCGCCGCCGCCTGATCCCAGGAAGCACTCCCGTGATCGAGATCAACCTGCTCCCCGCGGGGGAGAAGAAGCGCCGCTCCGCCGGCAGGGCCGGGGCGGCACGCCGGGGCCCCGCGCTCCCGCAGCTCCCCGGCGACCCCTACACGATCGGGCTGGGCGCCGTCGCGGTCCTGCTCTTCGTGGGGATGGGCTTCGCCTACTGGCGCATGGACACCGGGCGCACCGCCGCAGAGGCCCGGGTGGAGCAGGCGAAGCAGGACTCGATCCGCTTCGCCTCCACCATCCAGCTGGTCTCCGCCCTGGAGGCCCGGCAGGACACCATCGAGAGCAAGATCGGGGTGATCCGCGGGGTGGACGAGCGCCGCTACGTCTGGCCGCACCTGCTGGACGAGATCAGCCGGGCGCTCCCGCCCTACACCTGGCTGACCAAGGTCGCCGCCGCGGAGGCCGAGCCCCCGCCCCCTCCGCCCACGACCGCGGCCGATTCGGCGGCGGCTGCCGCCGCGCCGTCCGTGCCGGCGGGCCCGGCGTTCAGCCTGGAGGGGAACACCGGCTCCACGCAGGCGCTCACCCGCTTCATGAAGGGCCTCGAGGCGTCGCCGTTCATCCGCGACGTCACCCTGGTGACCAGCGAGCAGACCAGCACCGACGGGCGCACCTACCAGAAGTTCACGCTGGAGGCGCGCTACGAGGTCCCGGACTCCTCGTTCGTCGAGACCGTCCCCGTCATCTCCCTCCGGTAGCCCCATGGCGCTCCCCCCCATCAGCCCGCAGCAGCGGCAGAAGCTGCTCCTCGGCTCGGTCCTCGTGCTGGGCCTGGCGTACGCCTTCTACACCTACCTGTACACGCCCAAGCGGCTGGAGCTGACCGAGCTCGAGACGCGGCTGGAGACGCTGGAGACCCAGAACCGCGCCGCGCGGGCGGTGGCCCAGACCTCCGGCACCGGCGAGGTGGAGCGGAGGCTCGCCATCTACCGCGACCAGCTCCACTCCGTCGAGGCGCTGATCCCCTCCTCCGAGGAGGTCCCCGACCTCCTGGACGCCATCTCCGCCGAGGCGCAGCGCACCGGGGTGGAGCTCACCCTGATCCAGCCGGTGGGGGCCACCGAGGAGGCGTACTACACCCGGCGCGTCTACGACGTGGCGGTGCTGGGGTCGTACCACGCCGTCGGCGACTTCCTCACCCGGATCGCCTCCCTCCCGCGCATCGTGACGCCGCTGGACCTGAACCTGGCCGCCGGCACGGGCGCCGCGCCGGACCAGGCGGGCCCCTCGCGCCTCGAAGCCCGCTTCTCCATCGAGACCTACGTCATCTCCCCCACCGAGAACGCCGCCGATGCCGAGAAATCCGAATAGGCTCCTGCACCTCGCCGTCGTGGCCGCGACCCTGGCCCCGCTGGCCTGGTCCGCCTCCGCGCAGGCCGAGGAAGAGCCCCCGCTGGTCTACCGGCGCGAGGTCTTCCAGTACCCCCGCGGGGCGCGCCCCGACCCGTTCCGCTCGCTGGCGACGCCGGAGGAGCTGGGCTACCGCATCGAGGACATGTCGCTCACCGGGGTCATCTACAGCCCCAGCTCCGGCGTGTCGGTGGCGGTGCTCACCGAGAACGTCACCAGGAAGCGCTTCCGTCTCAAGGTCGGCGAGCGCATCGGCGGGATCACGGTGTCGGCCATCTACCCCAAGCGGGTGGACGTGGTGGTGAACGAGTTCGGGGTGATCCGGCGCGAGACGCTGCAGCTGCGCCGCCCGGAGCCCGTGCAGGAGGGCCAGGCGCAGCCGGCCCAGCAGCAGGCGCAGCAGGCGCCGGCACCGCAGAACACGGCTCAGAACGGGAGAGGAAGATGAAGCGCTTGCTGGCACTCCTGGTCCTCCCCCTGCTGGTCGCGGCGGCACCGCCGGCGCGCGCGGGGTCAGGGGACGTGACGTCGGTGCGCCTGGAGCCCGCCGCGGGCCGCGCCGAGCTGACCATCGAGGTCGCGGGCGGCGACGTCCGCTGGACCGACTTCCCGCTCTCGGGGCCGCCGCGCGTGGTGGTGGACATCACCGGCGCCCGCAGCGCGCTCCCCAGCGAGCGCTACCAGGGGATCGACCGCGGCGGGGTCACCGGGCTGCGCACCAGCCAGTACGAGGCCGACGTGGTCCGCGTGGTGGTGGACCTGGCCCGCCCCGCCGAGTACCGCGTCACCCGCGTGCCGGAGGGGATCCGCATCTCCTTCACCACCACGGCCGGGACGTTCGAGCCCTGGAGCAGCGGCGCCGGCGCGGCGCGGGCGGAGAGCCGGGCCGACCCCCGGGCGCAGGCGGCCCGCAGCGCGCAGCCTCCCCAGCAGCAGCCGCAGCAGCGCGCCGCCCGACGGATGACCGTCAGCTTCTACGAGGCGGACATCCGCGACGTGCTCGCCAGCATCGCCGAGTTCGCCGGACGCTCCATCGTGGCGGGGTCGGGGGTGGAGGGGATCCGCGTGACCGCGGAGATCAACAACCAGCCCTGGGACGTGGCGCTGGAGACCATCCTGCGCGCCAACGGGCTCGCCTACGAGGAGCTCCCCAGCGGGATCATCCGCGTGGACCGGATCGAGGCGCTGGCGCAGCGGCGCGAGCAGGAGCCGCTGGTGACCCGCACCTTCCGGGTGAACTACATCCCCGTGGCGGAGCTGGCGAGGACGCTGGAGGGGATGAAGACCGCCCGCGGCAACATCGCCGCCAACGCCAGCAACAACACGCTGATCGTGACGGACGTGGCGGGGGCGGTGAGCAACGTGGAGGCGCTGATCCCGCAGCTCGACGTCCGCACCCCACAGGTGGCGATCCAGACCAAGATCATCTTCGTCAACCGCTCCGACGTGGAGGAGCTGGGGGTCACCTACGACCTCAAGGACTCGCGCGGCAACTCGCTCAACCGGCTGGTGGGCGTCCCGGAGCGCGACCTGGTGACCGGCGAGCTGACCGGCGAGCTGATCAACGACGACCTGGTGCTCCTGGGCGGCAACTCCATCGCCGCGCTGGGGAACGCCACCACCCGCGTGGTGGGCCCCTCGCTGGAGACCGTGATCTCGCTGGTGCTGGGGCGCTACACGCTCATCACCTTCCTGGACGCGCTCCAGACGGCGCAGCTCTCCGACGTGCAGGCCGCCCCGCTCATCACCACCCTGGACAACCAGGAGGCGGAGATCTGGGTCGGCGAGCGCACCCCCATCCGGGTGGTGGACGTGGCCGGCGCGGGGGGCGCGGGCGGCGCGGGCGTGGGCGCCGCGCGGGCGACGGCGGAGCTGGTGGAGACCGGCATCCGGCTCCGCGTGACCCCGACCATCACCGCCGACCGGCGCGTGCTGATGCAGCTGCACGCGGAGCGCTCCGCGGCGGTGGCAGCCGCCGGTGACATCGGCGTCAGCTTCCAGACGCAGCAGGGCGACACCCGGCTGATGGTGCGAGACGGCGAGACGGCCGTCATCGGCGGCCTCACGGTCACCGAGGTGACCAGCACCCGCTCCGGGATCCCCTTCCTGATGGACATCCCCTACATCGGGGCGCTGTTCCGCACCTCGCGGCGGCAGGAGCAGAAGCGGGACCTGCTCATCATGGTCACCCCCCACATCGTCGAGGAGTCCCTGTGAGCACGCGCGCGACTCGCCGCCGGCAGGGCGCCGCCCTGGCGGTCCTCGCGGTCGGGCTCCTGGGGGCCTGCGACGGCGACAACCTGTTCGCCCCCGGGAGCAGCGGGCGGCCCAACCCGGGCAGCGGCAACGGAAGCGGTCGGGACACCCTCGCGCCCACGGTGGCCATCCTCACGCCGGTGGAGGACGCGACCGCCGCCGCGGGCGACTCGCTGGCGGTCCGCGTGTCCCTGGCGGACGCGAACGGGCTCGCCACCCTGGAGCTGAGCGGCTACTCGGCGGGGAGCGGCGGCGGCATCGAGCGCTTCGCCCGCAGGACGATCACCGTCGGGTCGGCGCAGGACACGGTCCGC
>DATABU010000129.1:0-2949 GCA_036259415.1 Longimicrobiaceae bacterium | reverse complement strand
GCTACGACGCGTCCAGCGCGTCCACCATCCCGATGGAGCTCTCCGCGGTCTCGATCACGGGCGGCACGGCCTCCTCCACGCCGTGGTGCGCCATCCAGCGCTCCGCCTCCAGCGCGGCCATGCACCCGGACCCGGCGGCGCTGACCGCCTGGCGGTAGTAGTCGTCCATCACGTCGCCCGCGGCGAAGACGCCGGGGACGCTGGTGGCGGTGCGCCAGGGCATGGGCAGCTTGATGTAGCCGTTGGGCATCAGCTCCAGCTGGCCGTCCAGGAAGGCGGTGTTCGGCGTGTGGCCGATGGCGACGAACAGCCCGCCGACCTCCATCTCCCGCTCCTCGCCCGTTACGGTGTCCCGGACCCGCAGGCCGGTGATGAAGTCGTCGCCGAGGACGTCCACCACCTCGGAGTTCCACTCCACCCGGATCCTGGGGTTGGAGAGCGCCCGGTCGGCCATGACCCTGGAGGCGCGGAACGAGTCCCGCCGGTGGACGATCACCACCTCGCGGGCGAACTTGGTCAGGTAGGTGGCCTCCTCCATGGCCGAGTCGCCGCCGCCGACCACCGCGAGCGTCTTGTCGCGGAAGAAGGGGAGCGCCCCGTCGCACACGGCGCAGGCGGAGACGCCGCCGCCGGTCTGCGCCAGGCGCTCCTCGTTGTGCAGACCGAGCCAGTTGGCGCGGGCGCCGGTGGCGACGATCACGCTCACCGCCTCGACGGGGTCCGAGTAGCTGGGCTTCAGCACGAACGGGTGCCGCCCGAAGTCCACCTCGACGATGTTCTCCATGACGGCCCGCGTCCCGAACTTCAGCGCCTGCTCCTTCATGCGGTCCATCAGCTCCTGCCCGCCGACGCCCTCCGGGAACCCCGGGAAGTTCTCGATGTCGGTGGTCCACATGAGCTGTCCGCCGGGGATCATCTCCCGCGACGGCTCGCCCTCGTACACGACCGGGTCCAGGTTGGCGCGGGCGGCGTAGACGGCCGCCGTCCAGGCCGCGGGGCCGGAGCCGATGATCACCAGCGTTTCGCGCTTCCGTTCCGGCATGTTCTCCATCTCCGCTGTGTTGGATGATCTGCGGTGCAGCCTACAATATAACCGTCCGGTAGTGCAGCCTGCCACGGGCCGCGCTCACGCGCTCCCCTCCGCCACCGGCACCACGGCGCGCACGCGGGTGCCGCCGCCGGGACGGCTCTCCACCTCCACCCGGCCGCCCAGGTAGGCGGCGCGCTCCTGCATCCCGAAGAGGCCCAGACCCTTCCGCTCGCCCGCCATCACCGCGGCCACGTCGAAGCCGCGGCCGTCGTCCCGCACCTCCACCACCACCTCGCGCGGGTCGCGGGAGATGCGCACCTCCGCGCGGCCGGCGCCGGCGTGGCGCACCACGTTGGAGAGCGCCTCCTGCACGATGCGGTAGAGCGCCAGCTCGGCCTCGCGGGTGAGCGCCTCGTCCAGCGGGTCGGCCTCCACGCCGATGTCCAGGCCCACGCTCTCGGCCAGGTGGCGCGCGTGCGACTCGATGGCCGGGCCCAGCCCCAGCTCGTCCAGCGCGGGGGGCCGCAGCCCGCGCGCGAAGCGGCGGATCCCCTCCAGCGACGCGCCGATCTCGCCGCGCATCTCCTCCAGCAGCGCGTCGAGGGCCTCCGGGTCGGGCGAGTTGCGGACGATGCGCACGCGGATCAGGAGCGCGGCCAGCATCTGCGCCGTCTCGTCGTGCAGCTCCCGGGCGATGCGCTTGCGCTCCTCCTCGGCGGCGGTGAGCGCGCGCGCGGCCACGTCGCGCAGCCGCTGCCGGTACGCCGCCGCCGTGTCCAGCATCCCGTTGAAGGTGCGCGTCAGCCGGTCCAGCTCCCGGTCGGCCACGGGGGAGTGGGGCGCACGCGCGTCCAGGTTCCCGGCCAGGACCTGCGCGGCGGCGCGCTCCAGCAGCTTCAGCGGCGAGAGCGCCAGCCGCAGGATGAGCGCGTTCACCAGCACGCTCAGCACCAGCCCCCCCAGCACCAGCAGCCCCACCAGGTCCAGGGTGGAGCGGTGCGGCGACTCGCGCACGAAGGAGGCGGTGACCCAGGTGCCGGCCACCGTCCCCAGGCCCACGATCAGCGCGTTGGCGATGAGGATCTTGTAGAAGAGGGGGATGCGCAGCAGCGCGCGGACCGGGCCCCCGCGCGGACCGCGGGGGGAGCGCGCGGCGTCGTCCGGGTAGGGGAGGGGAGTGCCGCTGGCCGGCTCGTCGGTCATGCGAGGGGTGCGTCGGCGGTTGCGGGTGCGCTGCGCGCCTGCAAGCTACCGCGCGCGCTGCGCCTGCGCCACTTGCCCGCGGCCCGCCGACTACGCCAGTTTGCACCCGCGTCCCGCACGCCGCCGCGACCCGCCCGGCGGTGCACCGGTCCACCGACCCGACAGGCCCGCAGTGTCGCAGTCCCGCGCCGCCCGTCTCGTCCTCCCGCTGCTGGCGGCCTGCGCGGCCCCGGCCGCGGCGCAGGCGCGCGCGGACACCCTGCCGCGCGACACCGTGCCCGTCGCGGTGGAGGGGGTGGTGGTGACCGCCGCCCGCCCCGCCGCGACGGTCGGCGGCGCAGGGGCGGTGGTGCTGCGGGTGGACTCGCTGGCGGCGCCGGTCGCGCCGCGGCTGGCGGAGGTGCTGCGGGAGACGCCGTTCGTGCGGGTGCGCCAGAACTCGCGCGGCGAGACGGAGCTGTCGCTGCGGGGCTCGGAGTCGCGCCAGGTGGCGGTGCTGGTGGACGGGGTGCCGCTCACGCTGGGGTGGGACGACCGGGCGGACCTGTCGGTGGTCCCCGCCACCGGCGCGCGCGGGATCACGCTGGTGCGCGGCGTCCCCTCCGTGCTGCACGGTCCGAACGTGCTGGGCGGGGTGGTGGAGGTGAGCGTCGCGCGCGCCGCCGGGGCGGAGCTGTATGCGGAGTACATGCTGAAAACCTACGGCGAGGACGCGC
>DATABU010000128.1:0-6074 GCA_036259415.1 Longimicrobiaceae bacterium | reverse complement strand
TGCTCTGTGAGGTGGGTGTCGAAGGGCCCAATATAACGGGCCGGGGGCGGGAGCGTCCAGCACGGGTCGGAGGCGCGGAGGGTGTTCCACGTGGAACATCGGCCTCAGGCCGGATGAAGTTGAACCGCCCGGAGGTTGGGCGTGCCCCTCGCTGGCGCTCGGGTCGGGCTGCGGCTCCGTAAGCGGGCAGACTACGCCCGCTAACGGAGGCGAGCCCCGACGGAACTGCTGTCGGGTCTCGCCGCTTCGCGCTCGCATCCCTCACGCGCGCTCCCAGCCGGGGCGGGAGTCCTCTCATCCAATTCGCGCGGATCGCTTTCACGCGCGGCGCTTGCGCACCTCCACCATCAGGTTCTGGAGGTCGCTGGGGCTCACCCCGGGGATGCGTCCCGCCTGCGCCAGCGTGGCCGGGCGGACGCGGTCCAGCTTCTGGCGCGCCTCGAAGGAGAGCGACTCCAGGGCGGGGTAGGGGAGGTCGTCCGGGAGAGGGAAACCCGCCTGGCGCCGCAGCGCCTCGGCGCGCTCCCGCTCCCGGGCCAGGTACCCCTCGTAGCGCAGCTCCATCTCCGCGGCGGCCAGCGACTCCTCCACCACCCCCGGGTCGCCCTCCGGCGCGCCGCCCACCGCCTCCGCCAGCGCCGTGGCGGACACGCCCGGCCGGCGGAGGAGCTGCGCCAGCCGCGTGGGCTCGCGCAGAGGCGACTGCCCGGCCGCCGCGAGCAGCCCGTCCACCTGCGCCGGCGCGGCGTTGGTGCTCCCCAGCCAGTCGCGCACCCGCCCCTGCATCTCCAGGCGGCGGTGCAGCCGGTCGCGCTGCCCGGCGGTGAGCAGCCCCGCCCGCTCCGCCACCGGCCCGAGCCGCGCCAGGGCGTTGTCCTGGCGCAGGGTGAGGCGGAACTCGGCCCGGGAGGTGAACAGGCGGTAAGGCTCGTCGGTGCCGCGGGTGACCAGGTCGTCCACCAGCACCCCGATGAACGCCTGGTCGCGCTCCAGCAGCAGCGGCTCGCGCCCCAGCGCCGCCAGCGCGGCGTTGGCGCCGGCGAGCACCCCCTGTCCGGCCGCCTCCTCGTAGCCGGTGGTGCCGTTCACCTGCCCGGCCAGGAAGAGCCCCGCCAGCGCCTTGCTCTCCAGGGTCGGGCGCAGCTGGTGGGGCGGGTAGTAGTCGTACTCGATGGCGTACCCGGGCTTGGTCATCCGCACCCGCTCCATGCCGGGGACGCTGCGCAGCATGCGGAGCTGCACCTCCGCCGGGAGCGACGTGGAGAGCCCGTTGACGTACATCTCGCGCGTGGCGAGCCCCTCCGGCTCCAGGAAGAGCTGGTGCCGGGCCGCGTCCGGGAACTTGACGATCTTGTCCTCGATGGAGGGGCAGTAGCGGGGCCCCTGCCCGGAGATCTCCCCGCCGTAGAGCGCGGAGTCGCCCAGGTGGCGGTCCACGATCTCCCGCAGCGGCTCCCCCGTCCAGGTGATCCAGCAGGGAAGCTGCGGAAGGAGCGGCTCGCGCGCCCAGGCCGAGAGGCGGTACTCCGGGGCCTCCCCGGGCTGCTCCTCCAGCCGCGAGAAGTCCACGGAGCGGCCGTCGACCCGCGGCGGGGTGCCGGTCTTGAAGCGGGCCACCTCCAGCCCCAGCGCCTCCAGCTGCTCGGCCAGGCGCAGCGAGGGCGGGTCGCCGGCGCGCCCGGCGGGGACGCTCGCCGCGCGCCCCACGTGGATGCGCCCCCGCAGGAAGGTGCCCGCGGTCAGCACCGTCGCCCGGGCGCGGAACTCGGCTCCGCTCTCGGTGCGCACCCCCGCCACCCGCTCGCCCTCCAGCAGCAGCGAGCCCACCATCCCCTGCACCAGGTGCAGCGACGCGTGCTCCTCCAGCAGCGCGCGCGCCGCGCGGGGGTAGAGGCCCCGGTCGCACTGGACCCGGGGCGCCCACACGGCGGGGCCCTTGGATCGGTTCAGCATGCGGAACTGGATGCGCGAGCGGTCGGTGGCGCGCGGCATGATCCCCCCCAGCGCGTCCACCTCGCGGACCACCGTGCCCTTGGCCACGCCCCCGATGGCGGGGTTGCAGCTCATCTGCCCGATCCCCTCCAGGTTGGGCGTCACCAGCAGGGTCAGGGCGCCCACGCGCGCCGCCGCCGCGGCGGCCTCCACGCCGGCGTGCCCGCCGCCCACCACGATCACTTCGTACCGCTCGCTCATGCCGATCCGCCCCCGGGTCCGTTCCCGCCCGCACGCGTGCCCTGGTACCAACGGGGGGTCCCCCTGTTCCACGTGGAACACTCCGGGACGGGGGCCTCGCGGCACAGGTGTTGCGCACCCGACCTCTCCCGGTTGAACGGAGCCTACACACAGGAGGGACCATGGACGACCAGAACAGGGACGTCGGCGGGACCGGCGGATACGGAGGGGGCACGGGGACGGGTGCCGGCGGCGCTTCGGGACTGGGCGGCGGATCGGGTCTGTCCGGCGCCACGGGCGCAGGCACCGCCAACACCCCCAGCTTCGGGGGCGGCACGTCCACCTCGACCTCGACGCCCGGAACGGGCGGGACCACGGGGCAGGGCGGCTCCGGGAGCGGTGGGACGGCCCAGGTGGAGGAGCGCGCGAACCAGGTCAAGGACCGCGCGGCCGACGGGCTGGAGACCGCGGCCAACCGCCTGAACAGCCTCGCCGACCGGCAGGGGGAGGGCGGGCAGGGCGCCATGGGGCGGGCCAACGAATTCGCGCACCAGGCGGCGAACACCATGGAGTCCACCGCGCGCTACCTGCGCGACAACGACGTCCGCGCACTCCAGAGCGACCTCGAGCGCATGGTGAGGGAGAAGCCCCTCCAGACGCTCCTGATGGGCGTCGCGGCCGGGTGGGTGCTGGGCAAGATCCTGCGCTAGGAGGCACCCCATGCAGGACGAGATCCACGTTACCCGGACGACCACGGCCGCGCGCCCCCCCGATCCCCGGATGGACGGGCGGGCGGACGATGCGTCGCTCGGGGACCTGTTCAAGCAGCTCGCGCAGGACAGCGCCACGCTGATGAAGCAGGAGCTCGCGCTCGCCAAGGCGGAGATGCGCGAGAACCTGCGGAGCGCCGGCAAGGACGCCGCCATGATCGCCGTGGGCGGCGGGCTGCTCCTGGTGGGGCTCCTGGTGCTGACCGCCTTCCTGGTGGCCGCGCTGGGCGACCTGCTGGACAACTACTGGCTCGGCGCGCTGATCGTGGGGCTGCTCTACGTCGTCGTCGGCGGGGTCCTCGCCAGGAAGTACCTGGGGAACCTCAAGAACGACGACCTGGGCCCCGACCAGACCATTCAAACTCTGAAGGAGGACAAACGGTGGCTACAGAACGAAATCCAGCAGGCGAAGAAGGAGCTGGCCTGACCGGGATGGGGAGCACCGGCTCCTCCGACCTCGGGGGCGGCACCCTCCGCGACGACGCCTCGCTGCAGGCGGGGACCACCCGCTCGGCCGCGCTGGGCGACCAGGGCACCGCCGGGACGGGCGAGGTCCACGGCGGGCTCAGCGTGGGCCGCGACGTGGACGCCGGCTACGGGGCCATCGCGGTCTCCGGGTCCACCATGGACCGCTCCTCCACCTCGGGCTCGGGGAGCGGCTCCGGCGAGGGCGGCGCCATGAACCGGGTCAGGGACGTGGCCAGCCAGGCGCGCGACCGGGTGCAGGACATGGCGGGCGACCTCCCCGGCCGGGTGGGGGAGATGACCGGCCAGGCGCGCGAGAGGGCCGGCGAGGCGCTGGGCCGCGCCGAGAGGGTGCTGGAGGACCGGGGCGTCCTGGACAAGGTGCGCGAGAACCCGCTCCCGGCGCTCGGCATCGCCTTCGGCCTGGGATTCCTGCTGGCGGGGAGCGGCGACCACTCGCCGTCGAACCCCAGCGGCACGCTCCAGAAGGCCAAGCACCAGCTCAAGGGCGCCATCATGGGCGGCCTGAGCGCGGCCGTCGCGCAGGAGGGACGCAACCTCCTGGGGATGGCACAGGGGAAGGGGAACGCGGGCGGGCTCCTGGGGAGCATCATGGAGAACCTGCAGGGGGGCGGCTCCTCCGGCAGGTCGAGCGGGGCCCCGCACCGCCGTCCCAGCCACCAGGAGCTCGGCTGACGGCATGACCGAGGCGGCGTACCGGGTCCGGGGCAGGGTCCAGGGGGTGGGGTTCCGCTGGTGGACCCGCTCCCGGGCCCGGGGTCTCGGCCTCGCCGGCACGGTGCGCAACTGTCCCGACGGCTCGGTGGAGGTGCGGGTGCGCGGCCCCCACGACGCGGTGGCCGCGCTTCGCGACCTCCTCCGACGTGGTCCCCCCGGCTCCCACGTGGAGCTTGTCGAGGAGCTCCCCGCCACCCCCGTTCCGGGCGACTCGTTCGAGATCGCCCGCTGACGCCGTACGTTTCCCAAACAAATCCCGAACAGAACGGCTCGCGAGAATCGCGCAGGCGGCACGATCGGCGTCCCGGGAATGGTGCGGGGAGGCCGCGGGCTCCGCGGCGCCCACAGCACGATTTCCGGCGGGTTTTTTTCTCAGCGCGGCGCACGGGCCTGTAGCCCGGCCACCGTTCCGGCGCGAGCAGCGCCCCGGCCCCGCGCCGGCCCCGCCGACCGTTCGGAAGCTTCGCTCCGCGGCTACTTGCCCACGCAGAACTGCCCGAACACCCGGTCCAGCACGTCCTCGGTGCCGATGGCGCCGAGCAGGTCCTCCAGCGCCCCCGCCGCGGCCTGCAGGTGCGTGGCCGCGAATTCCGGGGGGACGCCCCCGTCCCAGGCGGCCAGGAAGAGCTCCACCTCCCCGCGGGCGCGGCGCAGCGCCCGCGCGTGGCGCTCGCGGGTGAGCAGCGGCGCCTCCCCGGGCTCGCCCAGGATCCCCCCGAAGGCCATGCGCAGCAGGACACCGCGGAGCTCGGGGAGCCCGTCGCCCGTGAGCCCGGCCTCCGCGCCGGGGGCGAGGTCTGCCTTGGTGCGCACCAGAACGGTGGCCTCCGGGCGCAGCTCACGGAGGAAGCCCGCCTCGTCGGCGTGCAGCGGCCGCCCCGCCTCCACGCAGAAGAGGACGATCTGCGCCGCGGCCAGGTAGCGGCGCGCCACCTCGATCCCGATCTCCTCCACCCGGTCCACCGTCTCCCGCAGCCCGGCGGTGTCCACCAGGCGGAAGGGGTAGCCCTCCAGGGTGACGGCGGCCTCCAGGGCGTCGCGGGTGGTGCCGGGGACGTCGGTGACGATGGCGCGCTCGGTCCCCAGGAGCGCGTTGAAGAGCGACGACTTCCCCGAGTTGGGGCGGCCGGCGAGGACCACCAGCGCCCCCTCCCGCAGCAGCTCCCCCTCCGGCGCGGTGGCGAGTAGCCCCTCCAGGCGGCCGAGCACCTCCTCCGCGGCGGCGCGGACCCGCGCCGGGGGGACGGGCGGCTCGTCCTCCTCGGGGAAGTCGATCCCGTAGACCAGCAGCGCCTGCGCCCCCACCAGCGCCTCGCGCAGCCCCTCCACCCGCCGGGAGAGGCCGCGCTCCATCTGGTGCACGGCGGCGCGGTGCAGGGCGGGGGAGCGGCCGTCGATCAGGTCGGCGACCGCCTCGGCCTGGAGCAGGTCCAGCTTGCCGTGCAGGTAGGCGCGGCGCGTGAACTCGCCCGGCTGGGCGGCCCGGGCGCCGGCGGCCAGCGCTGCGTCCAGCACCAGCTGCGGGGTGAGCACGCCGCCGTGGGTGGCGATCTCCACCACGTCCTCGCCGGTGTAGCTGGCCGGGGCGGGGAAGTAGACGGCCAGCCCGCGGTCCAGCGTCTCCCCGGTGTCGGGGTGGACGAGCCGCACCACGCGCTGCGTGCGCGGGGAGGGCGCCTCGCGCAGCGCGGGGGCCAGGCGGAGGAGTACGGCGAGGGCGTCCGGGCCGGAGACGCGGACCAGCGCCACGGCGCCGCGCCCCGGGGGGGTGGCGACCGCGGCCACGGTGTCGGCGAAGAGGGGTGCGCGCATGCGGGGAGAATGGACCGGCCGACGCGCCCCGGGCAAGGGCCGGAGCGGCGAGCGCCCGCCCCCGGGCGGGGGACGGGCGCTCCGCGCGTGCGGGGCCGGCGCGGCGCTACCGGCGCC
>DATABU010000127.1:0-1570 GCA_036259415.1 Longimicrobiaceae bacterium | reverse complement strand
GCTCCGGGGGCGGAGCCGCGGGCCAGCGTGGGGGTGAGCGTGGTCTGCGCGGAGACGGGGGAGGAGGCGCGGCGGCTCGCCTCCAGCATCGAGCTCTGGCGGCGCCGGATCATGCGCGGCTACGACCGGGGGATCCCCTCGCCCGAGCAGGCGCTGGCGGAGCTGGGGGAGGGGTGGGCGCCCCAGCCGCCGGACACCCCCGGCGCGCGCACGCTCGCCGGGGACCCTGCCGAAGTGCGCGACGCCCTGCTCCGCCTGGCGGAGCGCTGCGGGGTCGGCGAGCTGATGGTGGTCACGGTGACCCACGACCCCGCCGCCCGCCTCCGCTCGTACGAGCTGCTGGCGGAGACGATGGGCCTGGCGGAGCGGGGCTGAACCCGCCGAGCCCCGCCCCGGCTGGGCGCCTGCGTGAGGGATGCGCGCCCGGCAGGGCCGAGACCCGACAGCAGTATCGTCGGGGCTCGGCTGCGTTGGACACGGTTGTTTCGTGTCCTACGCAGCGCGCAGCCCGACCCGAGCGCCAGCGAGGGGCACGCCCACTCCAGCCGTTGCCGTTCAAAGCCGGCCCAACCCGATCCGGCGTCAGGGCGCCCCCCGCTCCGCGGCCGGGACGATCCGGTCCCGCAGGATGCGGCGGATCTCGCGCAGGTGGTCGCCCTCGCGCGGGGCGTCGGCCTCGGAGGTGGTGACCACCGTGAGGCGCAGGTCGGGGACGACGAAGATGAACTGCCCGCCGTACCCCCAGGCGTAGAACGTGGGGTGCCCGGCCACCCGGGTCAGGAACCAGCCGTAGCCGTACGCGTCGCCGCTCCAGCGCGAGCGGGTGCGCGGCTCCAGCGAGGCGCGCACCCACGCCTCCGGCACCACCTGGCGCCCCTCGTGCCGCCCGCCGTTCCGGTACAGCTCCCCGAAGCGCACCATCGCCCGCGGGGTGAGCCGCATCTCGTTCCCCCCGAAGTAGATCCCCTGCGGGTCGGTGGGCCACCGCGGGAGCCGGATCTCCAGCGGCTCGGCCAGCACGTCGCGGGCGTACGCCCAGGTGCTCCGCCCCGTGGCCTCGGTCAGGATGGCCGAGAGCAGGTGCGTGTTCCCGGTGCTGTACAGCATGGGCCCGCCGGGCTCCTCCACCATGGGCCGCGTGAGGGCGTAGCGCACCCAGTCGCGGCTGCCCACCCAGGCGCCGTAGTTGCCGCCGGAGGTGCGCTCCAGCCCCGACTGCATGGAGAGCAGGTGCCCGATGGTGATGGCGCGCTTCCGCGCGTCGGCGTCGCGCCCCAGGTGCTCCGGGAAGAAGGGGGCGATGGGCTGCTGCGGCCCCTCCAGGCGCCCCTCCGCCACGGCGATCCCCACCAGCGCGGAGACGATGCTCTTGGAGACCGACTTGACGTTGGCGGGGCGGTCGGCCGCGGCACCGTGGAAGTAGCGCTCCGCCAGGATCTCCACGTCGCGCGCCACCAGCAGGCTGCGGAGCCGCGGCAGCGTCGCCGCGTCGGCGTACGCGCTGTCCAGGAGCGCCGGGTGCAGCCCGCGCGTGGGCGGACGCGGCGGGGCGGGGTCGGAGGCGGCGGTC
>DATABU010000126.1:0-2669 GCA_036259415.1 Longimicrobiaceae bacterium | reverse complement strand
CTGGGAACGCTTCCGGGCCGGCTCGCCGCTCCTGCGCCGGCACGACCGCCGGGAGGAGGTCTACTCCCTCCTGCTCGCCCCCGCCGCCGCCCACGGTCGCTGGGGCGGCGTCGAGCCGTTCGGCGCCCCGGACGCGGGCGCACAGCCCGCCCCCGGCGACCCCGTGGCCGTGCTCACCCGCGCCTCCATCCGCCCCGGCCGGGCGCTGCGCTTCTGGTCGAGCGTGGCCCCCGTGGACGCCACCCTGCGCGGGCAGCCCGACCTGCTCGCCACCTTCGGCTTCGGCGAGGTGCCCTGGCTCCGGCAGGGGACGCTGAGCGTCTGGCGCACCCGCGCGGCCATGGTGGACTGGGCCTACCGCACCCCCGCCCACGCCGAGACCGTCCGCCGCACCCGCGAGGAGGGCTGGTACTCCGAGGAGCTCTTCGCCCGCTTCCGCCCCCTGCGCAGCTACGGCACCCTGCGCGGGAGCGACCCCCTCGCCGCGCTCGGCATCGGCTGAGCCGCGGCGGGTCGGGCGAGGCCGGGCTGGACAGCCCCTGTACCGATCGGTATATTGCGCGCATGAGCAACCGCACCGCCCTGCTGGAGCGCGCGCTGGAGCTGTTCGCCGGGCGCGGCTACGACGCCGTGGGCGTGCAGGAGGTGTGCGCCGCCGCCGGGGTCGCCAAGCCCACGCTCTACCACTACTTCGGCAGCAAGCGCGGGCTGCTGGAGGCGCTGCTGGAGGAGCGCTACGCCCCGTCCGTGGCCCGCTTCGTGGAGTTCGCCCGGTACGCGGGCGACCTGCCGCGCACGCTGGAGGAGGTGGTCGGCGCGTACTTCCGCTTCGCGGAGGAGGAGCCGGCGCTCTGCCGGCTGGTGCTCGCCCTCTGGTTCGCCTCGCCGGAGAGCGAGGCCGCGGGAGCGATCGCGCCGCTGCTGGAGGCGCAGCGGAGGAGCGTGGAGGACCTCTTCGCCGCCGCCGCGCGCGACCACGGCAACATGCGGGGGCGGGAGCGCACCTACGCGCTGACGCTGCTCGGCATGGTCCACGCGCACGTCGCCCTGGCGCTGGCCGGCCGCCTGGAGCTGGACGCGGAGGTCGCGCGCCGCGCCGTGCACCAGTTCTCCCACGGGATCTACTCGTGACGGGCTCTCGATTGCCCCGCACCTATACCGACCGGTACGTACAATGCAGCACGACAGGACCACCGACTGGGCGGCGGACGCCGTCTTCTACCACGTCTACCCGCTGGGGACGTGCGGCGCGCCGGAGCGCAACGACTTCACCGCCCCGCCGGTGCCGCGCCTGGCGGAGCTACACGCCTGGATCCCGCACCTCCGGGAGCTGGGGGTGACGGCGCTCTACCTGGGGCCGCTCTTCGAGTCCACCGCGCACGGCTACGACACCGCGGACTACGGCCGGGTGGACCGCCGGCTGGGGGAGAACCGGGACCTGGCGGCGCTCACCGCGGCGCTGCACGCGGCGGGGATCCGGGTGGTGCCGGACGGCGTCTTCCACCACGTCGGGCGCGACTTCTGGGCCTTCCGCGACCTGCGGGCGAACGGGGAGCGCTCGGAGTACCGCGACTGGTTCGTGGGCGTGGACTTCGGCCGGCGGAGCCCGTACGGCGACCCGTTCGCGTACGAGGGCTGGAGGGGGCACTACGACCTCGTGAAGCTGAACCTCCTCAACCCCGCGGTGCGGGCGCACCTCCTGGGCGCCGTGCGGGGCTGGGTGGAGGAGTTCGGGATCGACGGCCTGCGCCTGGACGTGGCGGAGGACATCGAGCCAGCGTTCCTGCGTGAACTGGCCGCCTTCTGCCGCGGCCTGCGCCCGGACTTCTGGCTCCTGGGCGAGGCCATCCACGGCGACTACCGCCGCCTGGCCGCCCCGGGCATGCTGGACTCCGCCACCAACTACGAGCTGTACAAGGGGCTGTACTCCAGCCACAACGACCGCAACTACCACGAGGTTGCCTTCTCGCTGAACCGCCAGTTCGGCGAGGGCGGGATCTACCGCGGGCTGCCGCTCTACGCCTTCGCCGACAACCACGACGTGGACCGCGTCGCCACCCGCCTGCGCGACCCGGCGCACCTGTACCCGCTCCATGCGCTCCTCTTCACCGTCCCCGGCGTCCCCTCCGTCTACTGCGGGAGCGAGTGGGGGATCGCCGGGGCGAAGGCGCGCGGCGACGACCGCCCGCTCCGCCCCCGCCTCCGCTGGCCCGGCGCGCCGCGGGACGCCCCCCACCCAGACCTGGCGCGCGCCATCGCCCGCTTCGCCCGCATCCGCCACGACCGCCGGGCCCTCCGCCGGGGCGCGTACCGCCCGCTGCACGTGGCGCCCGAGCAGCTCGCCTTCGCACGGGAGCTGGACGGCGAGACGGTGGTGGTGGCGGTGAACGCCGCCGCGGAGCCCGCCACGCTCGACCTCCCCGTCGCCGGGGCGCGCGCCTTCGTGGACCAGCTGGACCCCGGCGCCCGCTTCACCCCCCGCGGCGGCCGCCTCCGGGTGGACGTGCCCCCACGCTGGGCCCGGATTCTCGCGCGGTAGCGCCCCCACCCGGCCGGCCCCCTCCCCCGCAAGCGGGAGAGGGGCTTTCTCGTTGCTGCAGTTCGCAGTTCCCGTCGTATCCCCCAAATCGGTTCGGGGTGAGACTCGCCGGTAGTTTGGCGAGGCTCAC
>DATABU010000125.1:0-1511 GCA_036259415.1 Longimicrobiaceae bacterium | reverse complement strand
CCCGAAGACCTCCGCGACACTGACGTCGAAGTTGATCGACGTGGAGAAGAGCACCGACGAGCGCTCCGCGTCCGTCACGTTCTCCCGCAGCCAGTGCAGCAGGACGACCACCGAGGAGTGGCGGATCATCACCCCCTTCGGCCGACCGGTCGATCCCGAGGTGAAGATGACGTGCGACAGGTTCTCGGGGAGGACGCCGCTCTCGAACGCCGTCCCCGGCTCCGCCGCCAGCGCCGCGCGCTCGCGGTCCAGCAGGAGCACGCCGGCGACGCCCTGCGGCAAGCGATCCGCCAGGGTGGAGTCGGTGATGACGAGCGTCACCGCCGCGTCTTCCAGCATGTAGCCCAGCCGCTCCCGCGGGTATGCCGGATCCAGCGGGACATATGCGCCCCCCGCCTTCAGCACGCCCAGCATCGCGGCCACCAGCTCCGGCGTGCGCGGCAAGCAGATGCCCACCCGCACCTCCGGCCCCACGCCGCGGCGACGCAGCGCGTTCGCGAGCCCGTTCGCCCGCGCCTCCAGCTCCGCGTACGTCACCCGCTCGCCCCCCCAGGAGAGCGCGACGGCCTCCGGCGTCCGCGCCGCCTGCGCGCGGAACAGGTCGTGGACGCACGCGCCGGCGGGGTACCCCGCATCGGTGGCGTTCCAATCCTCCACCACCCGGCGCCGCTCGGCCGCATCGAGCAGATCCAGCCGGTCGACCGGCTTCGCGTCGTCCGCGACCATCTCTTCCAGCACCCGCCGCAGGTAGCCGACGTACCGCTCCACCGTCACCCGGTCGAAGAGCGCGGTGGCGTAGGTCGCGTCGCCCGCGATCCGCCCGCCGCGCGGCGCCAGGCCGAGCGACAGGTCGAACAGGGCCGCCGCATCCTCCACCGCGTCCAGCCGGACCACGTCGAGCCCCGGCAGCTCCAGCGCTCCGCCGGGCATCTCCTGCCACGCCAGCATCGCCTGGAAGAGGGGCGTGTGCGACAGGCTGCGCGCCGGCCGCACCCGCTCCACCACCTGCTCGAAGGGGACGTCCTGGTGCCGCTGGGCCTCCAGCGCCCGCTCGCGCACGCGCCCCAGCAGCTCCGCCACGGTGGGCGAGCCCGACAGCTCCACCCGGAGCGCCAGCGTGTTGACGAAGAACCCGATCAGCCCCTCGACCTCGCCGCTCCCGCGGCCCGCCGCCGGCGTCCCCACCACCACGTCGTCCTGACCGGAGAGACGGCTCAGCACCACCGACCACCCCGCCAGCACCGTCATGAACGGCGTGGTCCCGTGCCGCCGCGAGAGCGCCGTCACCCCCGCCACCAGCGCCTCGTCCAGCTCCACCTCCACCGTGGCGCCAGTGAAGTCCTGCCGCGCCGGGCGAGGGCGGTCCGTCGGCAGCTCCAGCAGCTCCGGCGCGCCGGAAAGCGTCTCGCGCCAGTAGTCGGCCTGCCTCCGCAGCACGTCTCCATCCACCCGGCGCCGCTGCCACGCCGTGTAGTCCGCGTACTGCACCGGCAGCGGCGGGAGCGGATCGG
>DATABU010000124.1:0-4016 GCA_036259415.1 Longimicrobiaceae bacterium | reverse complement strand
CTGGGGGTCGGCGTGCTCTACAACCCGTCGCTCGCGCGCTACCTGGACGACGGCGCGGAGTTGCTCGACTACCTGGCCGTGATCCCCGACCGCTTCTGGACCGACCGGGGCGAGGGGGCCTCGCCCCGCTTCACCGAGCTGGAGGGGCAGGTGGACGTGCTCGACCGGGCCGCGCGGCGGCTCCCGGTGGTCGGTCACGCGGTCGGGCTCTCCATCGGGAGCGCGGAGCTGTGGGACGCGGAGTACGTGGATCAGCTGGCCCGCTGGCGGGAGCGATACCGCTTCCCCTGGCACAGCGAGCACCTCTCCTTCCTGCGGGTCCCGGGCGAGGACGCGCACTCGGAGCTCACCGGGCTGGCGATCCCCGTCCCCTACGACGCCGAGGTGCTGGAGCTGGTCGCCGGGCGCGTGGAGGAGGTGCAGCGCGCTGTGGACGCGCCCTTCATCATCGAGAACAACGTCTACTACGTGGACCTCCCGGAGCAGGAGATGACGGAGCCGGAGTTCCTGAACCGGCTCACGGAGCGCACCGGCTGCGGCCTCCTCCTGGACGTCCACAACGTGTACGTGAACTCGGTGAACCACGGCTTCGACCCTCGCGGCTTCGTCGACGCGCTGGACCTGACGCGGGTGGTGGAGGTGCACGTGGCCAGCGGGAGCGAGATGGCGGGGATGTACTCGGACTCGCACTCGGGCCCCTGCCCGGAGCCGGTGTGGGAGCTGCTGGACCGCGTGGTGGCCGGGGCGCCCAACCTGTGCGGGATCACCTTCGAGTTCGGGGAGTCGTACTTCCCGCGGATGGGCGAGGAGGGGCTCCGGGCGCAGCTGCGCCTGGCCCGCGAAGCCTGGGCACGCCGTCGCTGAGGCGCGCGTGTCGCTCGTCTCCTTCCAGCGCGCCATGGCGGACCTGGTCGCCTCGCCGGAGCTGTGCCGCGAGCTGCGGCGCGACCCGGCCCCGGTGCTGGACCGCTACGACCTGACCGAGGTGGAGCGCCGCCGGCTGGCGCAGGCGGCCGCCCACCGCGGCATGGCGGTCAACTGCACGCTGTACCGCGCCAACCGCATCGGTGTGGTCTACACGGTGCTGGGGTGCGCCTGCTTCGTGCTGGGCGACCGGCTGCGGGACGAGGTGGACCGGTTCTGGGCCGAGTGGGGGAAGCCGGACTTCCAGGCGCAGCGGGAGCTGCATCGCTTCGCGGACTTCCTGCGCCGGCGCATGGCCGCCGGGGAGCTGCGCAGCCCCTACCTGGAGGAGGTGCTGGAGTGGGAGCTGGCGGTCTACGACTCCGGCTTCGTCCCGCGCCGGGAGACGCTGGCGGCGCTCGCGCGCGGCGAGAGGGCCGACGCCCCGCTCCGCCTGCACCCGCTGCTGCGGGTGGTCACCTTCCGCCACGACCCGCTGGCGCTGCTGCCGCAGCTCCAGGCGCGCCGGCCGCCCCCCTGGGAGGCGGACGAGGGGGAGTTCTACCTGCTGGTGGACCGGCGCGGCGAGTCGCGCGCGGCCTCCCGCGTCGACGCGCGGGCCGGGCGGGCGCTGCGGGCCGTGCAGGCCGGGGAGGAGGTCCCCGCCGCGGAGACGGAGGTGCTGCGCGCGGCCGGGCTGCTGGTGCGGATGGGCTGAGCCCCGGGCGCGCCCTCCGGGCCGCTACCGGCGCGCGACGGGGGGGACGAAGCGCCGGATCCCCTGCGCCAGGGCGCCCGCCATGATGCGCCGCCCCCGCTCGGATGCGATGAACTCCGCGTCCGGGCGGGAGGTGAGCACCGCCATCTCCACGGTCACCACGGGGACCCGGGAGAAGATGGAGCCGGTGAGCGCGCCCTGGCGGGAGCCCACGTACGTCCGCGAGTCGCCGTGGACGCCGCCGTCCCGCAGGTGCCCGGCGAGCGCGGCCGCCATCCCCGCGTGCAGCGCCACCGCCGCCTCGCGGCTCCGCTCGATCACCGCCTGCGAGGGGCCGGTGACGCCCTCCGCGGTGCCCTGCCGGTCGGGGTGGTAGAGCGCGAAGCCCGACCCGCTGCTGGCGTCGCAGTGCAGCCGGACCAGCAGCGCCGCGCCCGCCTCGTTCGCGATTCGGGCGCGGTCCGCGTTCCGCACCCGCTCGTCCTGCCGCGACTTGGTGAGCACCACGCGGTAGCCGCGGGCCGTCAGGCTGTCGCGGAGCGCGAGCGCCACCCGCCAGGCCACCTCCACCTCGGCCACTCCGTTCTGGACCGTCCCCGGGCTGGTCTCGGAGGGGTGCCCGGGGTCGATGGCGACGACCGTGCGGGCCGCGGCGGGAGGGCCCGGTGCGGGCGCGGGGGCGGGCCGCGGGGCGACCTGGCAGCCCGCCGCGAGCAGGCACGCGAGCGCGAGGCGGACGATACGGGGCGAGGCCATCGCCATCGAGGATCGGGGGAAAGGAATCGAGGGGGCGCCCCGCGGGGCGCCCCCTCGGTCTCGTTCGCCGCGGCCGGCTCAGATGTGCAGCGCCTGCCCCAGCGCCGCGAGCGCCGCCTCCGCCACCGCCTCGGAGAGGGTCGGGTGCGGGTGCATGGCCCGGTCCATCTCCTCCACGGTGGTCTCCAGGTGGCGGCCGACCACGAACTCGGCGATCAGCTCGGTGGCGTGCGGGCCGACGATGTGCGCCCCCACCACCTCGCTGTACCGCTTGTCGCGGATCACCTTCACGAAGCCGTCGGTGTCGCCCGAGGTCAGCGCGCGGCCGTTGGCCGTCCAGGGGAAGACGCCCACCTCGATCTCCAGCCCCTTCTCCCGCGCCTGCTCCTCGGTGAGCCCCACCGACGCCACCTCGGGGTGGCAGTAGGTGCAGTTGGGGATGTTGCCGTAGTCGATCCCCGCGTGCGGGTCGCCGTGGATGGCCTCCACGCAGGCGACGCCCTCGTGCGAGCCCTTGTGCGCCAGGAGCGGCGGCCCGGCCACGTCGCCGATGGCGTAGACGCCGGGGACGTTCGTGCGCATCTGCCGGTCCACGGCGACGAAGCCGCGGTCGGTGAGCTTCACCCCCGCCTTCTCCAGCCCGACGTCCTCCGTGTTCGGCGCGCGGCCGATGGCGGAGAGGACGCGCTCGGCCTCGATGGTCTTCGTCTCGCCCTTGGCGGTCTTCACCGTGAGCTTCACGCCGGCCTTGCCGATCTCGGCCTTCTCGAGCCGGGCGCCGGTGTACACCTCCATCCCGCGCTTGCGGTAGCTCTTCTCCACCACCGCCGAGCAGTCCCGGTCCTCCAGCGGGAGGACGCGGTCCAGCGCCTCGACGATGGTGACCCGGGTGCCGAAGGCGGCGTACACGTCGGCGAACTCCATCCCGATGGCGCCGGCGCCCACCACCGCGAGCGTCTTCGGGGCCTCCTGCGCCATCATGGCGTCGGTGGAGTCCCAGACGCGGTCGTGGTCGATCTTCAGGAAGGGGAGGTCGCGCGGGCGCGAGCCGGTGGCGACGATGACGTGCTTTCCCGTGAGGGTCTGCTTCCCGCCGTCCTCGGCGGTGACCTCCACCTTGCCGCCGCCCAGCAGGCGGCCGCGGCCGGGGACGTGGGTCACCTTGTTCTTCTTGAAGAGGAAGCCGATCCCCTTCACCAGCCGCTCGGAGACCTGGCGGGAGCGCTTCACCGCCTGCGCCATGTTCGTCCTGATCTCGCCCACCTCCACGCCGAACTCCTTCGCGTGGCCCAGGTGGGTGATCATGGCGGCGCTCTCCAGCAGCGCCTTGGTGGGGATGCAGCCGATGTTCAGGCACACCCCGCCGAGGAACTGCTCCTCCACGCACGCCGTCCTGTATCCCAGCTGCGCGGCCTTGATCGCGGCGACGTAGCCCCCCGGGCCCGCGCCGACGACGACCACGTCGTAGTTCGTATCCGCCAATCTTCACCTCGGGTTGCGGATTGATGCGAGCGGGGGAGGCCGGCTCCCCCGGCGTACGCGTCCAGCGGCGCACAACCTACGGGACCGGCGACGGGGCGGCAACGCTCGTGCCGTGCGCCGCGTCACGGAAGTTGCGAGAGCGGCGGAGCAGGTGCCG
>DATABU010000123.1:0-3463 GCA_036259415.1 Longimicrobiaceae bacterium | reverse complement strand
TTCCCCGGAGGGGAGGAGCCCCCGGTGGTGATCGACGTCACCACCAGCGCCATGGCCTTCGGCAAGGTGGAGCACGCCGCCCGCCGGGGCGAGCGCATCCCGGAGGGGTGCGCCGTGGACCGCGACGGGCGCATGACCACCGACCCCAACGAGATGCTGGACGGCGGCGCCCTCCTCCCCCTGGGCGGCGACCTCCAGCGCGGCGGGCACAAGGGGTACTGCCTGGCGGCCATGGTGGACATGCTCTCCGCGGTGCTCAGCGGCGCCAACTGGGGCCCGTACCCGCCGCCCTTCCCGGCCAACCTCCCGGCGCCGCCTCGCTACGTGGGGAAGGGGGTGGGGCACTTCTTCCTGGCGCTGCGCATCGACGGCTTCATCGACCCCGACGAGTTCCGCGCCCAGGTGGACGACTGGGTGCGCACCCTCCGCGGCACCCGCCCCGCGGCGGGCACCTCCGGGCCGGCGATCCCGGGCGACCCCAACCGCCGCGCCGAGGAGCGCCGGCGGGAGCAGGGGGTGCCGGTGATCCTCCCCGTGGTGGAGGAGCTGCGCCGGCTCGCCGCGGCCACCGGGATCCCCCTGGGGTGAGCGGCGGGCGCCCCCGCCCCTCGCACATTTGCCGACAGCCGCGCCTTGCGGTGGAGGCCGCTCGCCGGTAGCTTCAGGGCGGCGGCGCGGCGCGCCCCTAGCTCTCCCGGACGTACAATAGCGGCCAGGACGGGGCAGCGACCGAGCTCCGCCGGCCCCAACCGTCGCAGGCAGTGAACCAGGCAGCAGCGAACCCCGCCGTCGTGGACTGGCAGCGGCCCGGGCCCCGGGTCCGGCTCCGCCTCTTCTGTCTCCCCTACGCCGGAGGGGGCGCCGCGGTCTTCCGCGGCTGGAGCGAGCACGCGCCCCCGGAGCTCCAGCTCCTCCCAGTGAACCTCCCGGGGCGGGGGAACCGCTTCACGGAGCCCGCCCTCACCCGGGTGGACGCGCTGGTGGAGCAGCTGGCCGGCGAGCTGGACCCCTTCCTGGACTCCCCCTTCGCCTTCTTCGGGCACAGCATGGGGGCGATGGTGGCCTTCGAGCTCACCCGCAGGCTGCGCGAGCTGGGGAGGCCGCTCCCCGAGGCGCTGCTGGTGGCCGGCCGCCGCGCGCCGCAGCGCCCCAGCGACAAGCGGCCGCTGCACGCCCTCCCCGAGGACGAGTTCCGCGACGAGCTCCGCAGCCTGGACGGGACGCCGGAGGAGATCCTCCAGCACCCCGAGCTGATGGAGCTGTTCGCCCCCATCCTGCGCGCCGACTTCGAGCTCTGCGAGACCTACGCGTTCCGCGGCGGGGAGCCGCTGGACGTCCCCATCTCCGCCTTCGGCGGGCTGGAGGACCCCGACGTGGGCCGCGACGACCTCCAGGCGTGGAAGGAGCACACCCGCGCCGCCTTCCGGCTGCGGATGTTCCCGGGAGGGCACTTCTTCCTCCACGTCGCCCGGCGGGAGCTGGTGCACGCCGTCTCGGAGGACCTGATGCGCCTGACGCCGCGCTGAGGGAGCACCCGGCCATGCAGCTGCCGCCCGCGCTCCTGGAAGAGTGGATGCGCCGCTACTACTTCGACGTGGACGTGGACGTCGGGAGCAGCGGCGTGGACGACTTCACCATGCCGGACCTGCGCCGGCTCCTGGGGCTCACCGCGGCCGACTTCGACCGGGTGGTGTTCCGGGACAGCATGTCGCTGGGGGGGGAGGAGCTGCGCCAGGCGCTCGCCGACCGCTGGCTGGGCGGCGACGCGTCGCGCGCGATGGCGACGCACGGCTCCAGCGAGGCCAACTTCCTCCTGGACCACGCCCTCCTCCGGCCGGGCGACGAGGTGGTGGTGCTGGACCCCGGCTACCCGCAGCTGCACGCCGTCGCCGCGGCCATGGGGTGCGTGCTGAAGCCCTGGCGGCTGCGCCGGGAGGACGGCTTCGCGCCGGACCTGGACGAGGCCAGGCGCCTGATCGGCCCGCGGACGCGGATGGTGGTGGTCAACTTCCCCCACAACCCCACCGGGGCCACCCTCACCGCCGCCCAGCAGGACGAGCTGATCGCCGCCTGCGACCGCGCCGGGGCCTACCTGCTCTGGGACAACGCCTTCGCGGAGCTGGCCCACGACGCCCCGCCGCTCCCCGAGCCGGCGCTGAAGTACGAGCGCGCCGTCTCCACCGGGACCTTCTCCAAGGCATACGGGCTCCCGGGGCTGCGGGTGGGGTGGTGCTTCGCCACCCCCGAGGTGCTGGAGCGGATGGTCCGGGTGCGCGACTACGTCACCCTGCACCTGTCGCCGCTGGTGGAGATGGTCGCCGAGCGCGCCGTGCGCGGCGCCGACCGCCTGCTGGCCGAGCGGCTGGGGCTGGCGCGCCGCAACCGCGCGGTGGCCGCCGCGTGGGCCGCGGAGCACCCGGGCCGGGTGGAGTGGGTCTCGCCGGCCGGCGGCGTCACCGCCTTCCCCCGCCTGGCGGTCCCGGACGTGGACGCGTTCTGCCACCGCCTGGCGCGGGAGGAGCGCGTGCTCCTGGTCCCCGGGAGCTGCTTCGGCCACCCCCGCCACGTGCGGCTGGGGTTCGGCCGCTCCACGGAGGCGCTGGAGGAGGGGCTGTCCCGGCTCTCGCGCCTGCTGGAGCGCGCGGCCGTCCCGGTGCCCGCCTGAGCGGCGGCGGCCGCCCGGACAACCAGAGAACGAACGAGGTGCCGATGTCCAACGTGGTGCTGACCGGCGGCGAGGTGGAGCGGATCCGCGGGCTTCTCGCGGAGCTCGCCTCGCGCTACGACACGCCCGAGGACCCCGATTTCCTGAAGGAAGCGGACCTGTCCGCCCACGAGCTGCCCCGGCGCATCCGCGCCGCGCTGCGGGAGTTCCGCCTGTACGAGCCCCGGGGCGCGCTGCTTACCGTCTCCGGCTGGCCGGTGGACCAGGACCGCATCGGGCCCACCCCGAAGCACTGGCGCGACAGGGACCCCGCCAACGACACGCTCGCGGAGGAGATGCTGCTGGTGATGCTGGGCTCGCTCCTGGGCGACCCCATCGCCTGGAGCACGCAGCAGGACGGGCGGGTGGTGCACGACATCTTCCCCATCCGGGGGCACGAGCACGAGCAGCTGGGGAGCGGGAGCGAGGAGCTGCTGACCTGGCACACCGAGGACGCCTTCCACCCGTACCGGGGCGACTACCTGGGCCTCATGTGCCTGCGGAACCCGGACCGGGTGCCCACGACCTTCGCCTCGCTGGAGCGGGTCCGCCTCACCCCCGAGCAGGTCCGCGTCCTCGCCGAGCCGCACTACACGATCCGCCCCGACGAGTCGCACCTGGCCAAGAACCGCGGGCAGCAGAACGGCCGCTCTCCCGAGGAGGAGGCGCTCCTCCAGCGCGCCTACGCCAAGATCGAGCAGATGTGGAACTCGCCGGAGAAGATCGCGGTGTTCTCCGGGGGGATGGACTCCACGTACC
>DATABU010000122.1:0-3652 GCA_036259415.1 Longimicrobiaceae bacterium | reverse complement strand
CGGCGCCGGGTCTCTCTACGTGCTACACCGCGCGCGGGTTTCCGGCTCCGATTGACGCGGCCGGGGCGCGGGGCCTACCTTCCCCGAGGCGGTCGAACGCAACCTGTCCCCGGTCCGGAAGACGCACGTGCCCCACCTTCCCCTTCGCCCCCTGGAGCCCACGGCCGCCGCCGTGGAGCTGTACGACGCCTGGCTCGCGGAGCTGGGCGAGGCGCTGGAGCGCGGCGACGACCGCTGGGAGCTCTGCCGGCGCACCCTGACCGGCATCTACCACCCCCACCTGGCCGACGCCGACCCCGCGCGCCTCCCGCTGGCCGCCCGCGCCGCGCTGGCGCACATGGACGCGCGCAACGTGACGCTGGAGCCCGAGTACTACGCGGAGTGCGACGACGAGAAGTTCCAGGCGCGCAAGCCGCTCATCTGGATGTGGCAGATGTTCGACCGGAGCCCGCTGGGAGGGAACGTGCACCTGGGGGTGCGCTTCCGGCGCGTCCTGGCGCCGCACGTCCTCAAGCGCGTGGGGAAGAACTTCAAGTGCTTCCACTTCGTGGAGTTCTCCTTCGGCTACAACCTGGAGGTGGGCGACGACGTGGTGGTGCACCGCAACGTGCTCCTGGACGATCGCGGCGGGATCGTGCTGGGGAACCGGGTCTCCATCTCCGACTACGCCAACATCTACTCGCACACCCACTCCATCGTGGACCAGGCGGACGTGACCAACGCCGTCACCACCATCGGCGACGGGGTGCGGATCACCTACCACGCCACCGTGCTGGCGGGGACCTCGGTGGGGAGCAACGCCATGGTGGGCGCGATGGCGCTCGCGACCAAGGACGTGCGCCCCTACCACGTCAACGTGGGGATCCCCGCCAAGTCGGTGCGGGTGAAGCCCAACGCCCCGCCGGAGGCGTACAAGACCACCCTCTGCGGCCCCGACGGGGAGAAGTGAAGATGCAGACCGAAGCTCCCGCCGGCGTGCCCGTGGAGGTGACGGACCCGGTCAACCAGCGGATCCTGGAGGTCTCCGAGGACCGGGTGCAGGGGTTCGTGGCGGACCCGTTCGCCGAGATCTCGCGGCTCTCCGGGGTGCCGCTCCCCACGGTGCTGGAGCGGATCCGCGCCATGCTCGCCGCGGGGACAATCCGCCGCGTCAGGCAGACGCTGCTCGCCACCAACCTGGCGCCCGGGGCGCTGGTGGCGTGGCAGGTGCCGCAGGAGCGGCTGGACGAGGCGTTCACCACCATGTTCCGCGACGACCCCTTCTCCGGACACGTGGTGATCCGCTCCACCGACGCCGAGACGCGCGGCTCGAAGTACCGGCTCTGGACCACGGTCAAGGTGCCGCAGGGCTACTCGCTCCGGCGCCACTGCGAGGTGCTCGGGGCGATGGCCGGCGCCGAGGCGTTCAAGCTCCTCCCCGCCAAGGCGCTCTTCACCCTGGGCGTGGGGCACGTCCGCAGGAAGGGGCTGGAGCCCGGGAGCCGCACCGACCAGCCCGGCGACGTGGTGGACACGCGCATCGTGGAGCTGAGCGAGCTGGAGTGGCAGGTGCTGGTGCCGCTGAAGCGCGAGTTCGAGGTGGACGAGGTGCGCGAGAACCCGTGGGCGGCGCGGGCGGAGGAGGCGGGCGTCACGCTGGACGAGCTCCTGCGCGTGGCCCGCTCGCTGAACGAGCGCGGGGTGATCGGCCGCTTCTCCACCTTCCTGGAGCACGTCAAGCCGTCCGCCTCCGGGCACCGGGTCACGCGCTACAACGCGCTCTTCCACTGGCGGGTGCCGGAGGGTCGGGAGATCGAGGCAGGGCGCGAGGTGGCGCGGCACCACGTGATGACGCACGCCTACTGGCGCGAGGGGGGGCCGGAGTTCGCGGACGTCAACGTCATGGGGGTGGCGCACGGGACCGAGAAGGAGGCGGTGCTCGCCCACAAGGCCGCCATCGACCGGCACCTGGAGGAGGCGGGGATCCCCGTCTCGTACACCAACGTCTTCTGGGGCGGGCGGAGCGAGATCAAGCCGTCGGAGATCGCGCCGCAGGAGTACCTGAAGTGGTGCGCCCGGGTGGGGGTGGACCCGGAGTCCATGCGCGCCCGGCAGGGCGACGAGTCCGGGGCCGCGTAGCGGTCCCGGCGCTGCGGCAGCGAGGAGGGGCGATGATGGAACCGGTCGAAGCGCTGGAGTACGTGTCGGACGGCGTGGTCGTCCTGGACGGCGAGTGGCGGTTCACGTACCTGAACCGCAGGGCGTCGATGCTCTTCCGCATGAAGGAGGAGGAGCTGCTCGGGTCCGCGTGGTGGGACGTGTTCCCCTACCTGGCGGACGCACCGGCCGGGGAGGAGCTGCGGCGGTCGCGCGACGCCACGGTGCCGCGGCGCATGCGCATCTTCCACCCACCGCTCTACGCCTGGCACGAGGTGCGGGCCGTCCCTTCCGGGGACGGGCTCCTCCTGGTGCTCCGCGACGTGAGCGACGAGGCGCGCCTGCAGCAGACCGAGGCGGTGCGGACCGCCGTCCGCGAGATCTTCGAGCAGGTGCCCGTGGCGGTGAGCGTGCTCCGCGGCCCCGACCACCGGGTCGAGATCATGAACGCGGCCGCGCGCCAGCTCCTCGGCGGGCGCGACATGGAGGGGCGCTCGGTGCGCAGCGCGCTCCCGGAGCTGGAGGGGCAGGGCTTCTTCGAGCTGCTCGACCAGGTGTACTCCACCGGCAAGCCGTTCGAGGGGAGGGAGGTACCCGTCCGCTTCGACCGTCGCGGCGACGGGACGATGGACGAGGGGTGCTTCAACATCCTCTACCAGCCGCTGCTCGACAACACGGGGCGGGTCTCGGGCGTGCTCAGCGTCAGCCTGGAGGTCACCGACCTGGTCCGGCAGCGCGAGGAGGTGGAGCGCAGGGCCCTGGAGCAGGCGGCCGTGCTCTGCCAGCTCGTGGAGGGGGTGGTGGTCACGGACGCCGGCGGGCGCGTTACACTGGTCAACGACGCCGCGGAGCGGCTGCACGGGGAGCCGCGGCACGGCTCGGAGGCCGGCGGCTATGCGGACGCGTACGAGCTGCTCGGGCCGGACGGCGCCCCCATGCCTCCCGGGGGGGACCCGCTCGCTCGCGCGGTCGCCACGGGCGAGACGGTGAGGGGCGCGCGCTGGCGCATCCGCCGGGTGGACGGCGCGGAGGTGGCGGTGGAGGGCGACGCGCGCCCGGTCACTCTGCCCGACGGCACCGTGGTCGCGGCGGTCCTCACTCTGCGCGAGGCGGCGAGTTCCTGAGCCCGGTCGTTTGCGGGCGGCGAGTGCCTGAACTGCTCGAACGGCAGGGTTTGGGCGTGCCCCTCGCTGGCGCTCGGGTCGGGCTGCGCGCTGCGTAGGACACGTAACTACCGTGTCCAACGCAGCCGAGCCCCGGGAAACTACCTCCGGGGTCTCGGCCCTCCGGGCGCGCATCCCTCACGCGGGCGCTCTACCATCCCCACCTCCCTTCCCCGATCCGCCGCTCCGGTGTGAGCCGTGGCTCCAGCGCGGGGCCCGCGACGTAGGTCCAGCACTCCCTCCCCTGCGCCTCCGCGCTGGAGCCGCGGCTCACTCCAGAGCGGCGGATCGGGGAAGGGAGGTGGGCAAGGTAGAGCGCCCGCGTGAGGGATGCGCGCCCGGAGGGCCGAGAC
>DATABU010000121.1:0-2377 GCA_036259415.1 Longimicrobiaceae bacterium | reverse complement strand
GTCCGGGGGCGCGGCTGTACCGGACGGGAGACCGGGTGCGGTGGCGGGCCACGGGGGAGCTGGAGTTCCTGGGGCGGACCGACGCACAGGTGAAGGTGCGCGGCTTCCGGATCGAGCCGGGGGAGGTGGAGGCGCGGCTGGGGGAGCACCCCGGGGTGTGCGAGGCCGTGGTGCTGGCGCGCGAGGACGCGCCGGGGGAGACGCGGCTGGTCGCGTACGTGGTGGGTGGGGCCGACGCGGAAGCGCTTCGCGAGCACCTGCGGCGCAGCCTGCCGGAGTACATGGTGCCCGGCGCGTTCGTCATGCTGGACCGGCTGCCGCTGACGCCGAACGGGAAGCTGCACCGCGAGGCGCTGCCGGCGTCGGAGGCCACCGCCGGGGAGGCTCGCCACGTGGGGCCGCGCACGCCCGTGGAGGAGGTGCTGGCGGGGATCTGGGCGGAGGTGCTGCGCCTGGAGCGGGTGGGGGTGGCGGAGAGCTTCTTCGACCTGGGCGGGCACTCGCTGCTGGCGATGCAGGTGGTCTCACGGGTCCGCGAGGTGTTCGACGTCGAGCTGCCGGTCCGTGCGCTCTTCGAGGCGCCGAGCGTGGCGGAGCTTGCGGAGCGGGTGGAGGCGCTGCGGCGGGCGGAGCTGCCGGCGCTGCCGCCGGTAGCGCCGACCGGACGCGGGGAGGCGCTGCCGCTCTCCTTCGCGCAGGAGCGGCTCTGGTTCCTCGACCGGCTGGAGCCGGAGAGCGACTTCTACAACGTCCCCATGGCGTTGCGGCTCCGGGGAGCGCTGGACGCGCACGGGCTTGAGGCCGCGCTGGGCGAGGTCGTTCGTCGGCACGAGGCGCTGCGCACCACCTTTCCGGAGCGGGACGGCGCTCCGGTTCAGGAGATCGCCCCCTTCGGCGGCTTCTCGCTCCCGGTGGAGGACCTCTCCGGTCTGGGCGAGGCGGAGCGCGAGACCGAGGTGCGCCGACGCGTCTCGGAGGACGCGACCCGGCCCTTCGACCTCTCCGCGGGGCCGCTCTTCCGCCTGAAGCTGCTGCGCCTGGGGACGGAGGAGCACGTGCTGCTGGCGTGCATGCACCACATCGTCTGCGACGAGTGGAGCGTGGGCGTGCTCCTGCGCGAGCTGTCGGCGCTCTACGCCGCGCACCGCGAGGGCGGGCGGTCGCCGCTGCCGGAGCTGGCGGTGCAGTACGCCGACTTCGCCGTGTGGCAGAGGCAGGTGCTCCAGGGCGAGGCGCTGGAGCGGCAGATGGCGTACTGGAGAGAGCGCCTGGCGGGAGCGCCCGCGCAGCTGGAGCTGCCCACGGACCGCCCTCGCCCGGCCGTGCAGACGTACCGCGGCGCGCACGAGCAGATCGACCTTCCCGGTGAGCTGCTGGACCGGCTCCGGGCGGTGGGGCGGAGCGAGGGCGCGACGCTCTTCATGACGCTCCTGGGCGCCTTCCAGGTGCTTCTCTCCAGGTACGCCGCCACGGACGACGTGGTCGTCGGGAGCCCGATCGCCGGGCGGACGCGCCGGGAGGTGGAGGAGCTGATCGGCTTCTTCCTCAACACGCTGGTGCTGCGCACCGACCTGGGTGGGGATCCCGGCTTCCGCGGGGTGCTGCGGCGGGTGCGGGGCGTGACGCTGGGGGCGTACGAGCACCAGGAGGTGCCGTTCGAGCGGCTGGTGGAGGAGCTCCAGCCGCAGCGGAGCCTGAGCCACGCGCCGCTCTTCCAGGTGATGTTCGTCCTGAAGGGGGCGGAGGCCCTGGAGGGCGGTCTGCCGGGAGTCGAGATGGAGGGGCTGGGCGCGGAGAACGGGACGAGCAAGTTCGACCTGACGCTGAGCATGGCGGCGCACGCGGACGGGCTGAGCGCCGGGCTGGAGTACAACACGGAGCTGTTCGAGCGCGGCACCATCCGGCGGATGCTGGAGCACCTGGAACGGGTGCTGGAGCAGCTCGCGGGGGACGCGGACCGGCCGCTCTCTGCGCTGGAGCTGCTGGGAGACGCGGAGCGGCGCCAGGTGGTGGAGGCGTGGAACCGCACGGAGGCCGAGTACCCGGCCGGGCGCTGCGTCCACGAGCTCTTCGAGGCGCAGGCGACGCGCACGCCCGACGCCGTGGCCCTCAGCTACGCGGACGGGAGCCTCACCTACGGCGAGCTGGACCGGCGGGCCAACCGGCTCGCTCACCACCTGCGCGGCCTGGGCGTCGGCCCGGACCAGCGCGTGGCGCTCTGCCTGGAGCGCGGCCCGGAGATGATGTCCGCCCTGCTCGGCATCCTCAAGGCGGGGGCGGCCTACGTGCCGCTGGACCCGGCGTACCCGCCGCAGCGCCTGGCCTACATGCTGGAGGACTCCGGCGCGCCGGTGCTGCTGACGCAGCGGAGCCTGGC
>DATABU010000120.1:0-2268 GCA_036259415.1 Longimicrobiaceae bacterium | reverse complement strand
CGGTTGCGCCCCTGCTGCCGCCGGCAGAGCAGGCGATCCGGGTGTGCGTGGTGGAAGCAGGGCAGCTGCGTGAGGTGGACGCCATGTTCAACCCGGCCACGGGTGACACCATGGTGGCGGGCCAGGCCTTCGCCACGGCGTACCCGGCGACGATGGGCTACTCGGCCGGCTCGACGTGGTACATCAACAACGAGCCGATCACGATCAACGGCCGCCGCTACGTCCGCTTCGGGCTGCCGCGCGTGGTCGGGGTCAACGAGGTGACGCGCACGGGCGAGTACCAGGGCGTGGGCGTCTTCGGGGACGCGACGGCCACGGGCACTCCGGACGTGATCTACATCCCGGTGCGGCCTGGCT
This sequence comes from Longimicrobiaceae bacterium, assembly GCA_036259415.1. Lineage (GTDB taxonomy): Bacteria > Gemmatimonadota > Gemmatimonadetes > Longimicrobiales > Longimicrobiaceae > JAFAYN01. Next base: position 1,911 of record DATABU010000120.1, on the reverse strand, counting down.
GCGAGTTCCAGCCCTACCAGTACGAGGTCCCGGCTCGCGGCGTCCGCGGGTAAGGTCCCGGCAGGAGGGTGTGAAGGAGGGGTCCCCGCACGGGGGCCCCTCCTTCTTCGTGCTCGCACCCGCCGCCGGCGCGTGCTACATTCGGGGCCGGTCGGCGCGACGGGAACCCCGGAAGGAAGCGAGCACGGTGCAGACTGGGACGGCGGAAGCGTTGAAGCGCGAGGCCGCGGTGCGGGCCGCGGAGTGGATCCGGGACGGCATGGTCGTCGGCCTGGGGACCGGGTCGACGGTGCGACACCTCCTGGACCACGTGGCGGAGCGCCGCGCGGCGGGCGAGTGGAGGGGGATCGTCGGCATCCCCACCTCGGAGCAGACCGCCGCGCGGGCGCGCGAGCTGGGGATCCCGCTGCGCACGCTGGAGGAGGCGCCGGTGGTGGACCTCACCATCGACGGGGCGGACGAGGTGGACGGCGAGCTGCGCCTGATCAAGGGGCTCGGCGGCGCCCTCCTCCGCGAGAAGGTCGTGGCGACGGCCTCGCGGCGGCTGGTCGTCATCGTGGACGAGTCCAAGCGGGTGGAGAAGCTGGGGACGCGCGCCCCGCTCCCGGTGGAGGTAGACCCCTTCGGAGCCCCCATCCAGCCCCCTTTCCTGCGCTCGCTGGGCGCGGAGCCCGTGCTGCGGCGCGGCCCGGACGGCTCGCCGCGGGTGACGGACGGCGGGAACCTGATCTACGACTGCCGCTTCCCGGGCGGGATCGACGACCCGGAGGCGCTGGAGGCGCGGCTGGACGCGCGCGTCGGCGTCATGGAGAGCGGGCTCTTCCTGGGGCTCGCCTCCGTAGTGGTGGTGGCGGGCGCCGGCGGGATCACGGTCCTGGAGCGGGAGGCGGGCCGGTGAGCGACCTGAAGATCGCGCCGTCGATCCTCTCCGCGGACTTCACCCGCCTGGGGGAGCAGATCCGGGAGGCGGAGGAGGGTGGCGCCGACTGGATCCACGTGGACGTCATGGACGGGCACTTCGTCCCGAACCTCACCATCGGCCCGCTGGTCACGGAGGCGGCGCGGCGCTCCACCACGCTCCCAGTGGACGTGCACCTGATGATCGAGAGCCCGGACCGCTACCTGGAGGCGTTCGCGAAGGCCGGGGCGGACCACCTCACCGTGCACGTGGAGACCTGCCCCCACCTGCACCGGACGGTGCAGCGGATCCGGGAGCTGGGGGTGAAGGCCGGCGTGACCCTGAACCCCGCCACGCCGGTGGAGGCGCTCTCCGAGGTCCTCCCCTACGTGGACCTAGTGCTGGTGATGTCGGTGAACCCGGGCTTCGGCGGGCAGTCGTACATCCCCACCAGCACGGCGAAGATCGCGCGGGTGCGGCGGATGATCGAGGAGCGCGGCCTGGGTGGGCGCATCGAGCTGCAGGTGGACGGCGGGGTGGCCCCGGACACCGTCGCCGAGGTGGCGGCGGCCGGCGCGACGGTGGTGGTGGCGGGGTCGGCGGTCTACAACCGGAGCGCGGGCGTGGCCGAGAACATCCGGGCGCTGCGCGAGGCCGCCGCTGGAGCGAAGTAGCCCCTTCCGCGCGGCGCGATTATCTTGGGTTCGCCGCCCGGGTGGTGAAACCGGTAAACACAGGCGACTTAAAATCGCCCGCCGTGAGGCTTGCGGGTTCGAGTCCCGCCCCGGGCACCTGACAGCGAGCCCCGCGCCGGAGTCCGGCGCGGGGCTCGCCTCCCTTGGCCGGCGTAGTGTGCCGGCCTACGGAGCCGCAGCCCGACCCGAGCGGCAGCGAGGGGCACGCCCGAACCCGCAGTCCGTCGCGACCCTCAGTGGATGTCGTGCGACCGGAACGCGATGCTCCGCGGCAGCTCCCGGAACCGCCGCCCCACCACGTTCATCACCGCCCCGTCG
>DATABU010000119.1:0-8880 GCA_036259415.1 Longimicrobiaceae bacterium | reverse complement strand
GCAGCCTGCATGACGAGCATCCCTTTTCCGTTCAGCGTCTTGTGCCCCCTGAGACGGGCCTGTCGCCGGGGGCGGCGGCGGGGGGCGAGGCCGGGGCGCACGCCCAGGCCAGCGCGGACGCGAGCAGGGGAAGGAGGGCGCGCTGCAGGGATCGAATGGGGCTCCGCATGGCGTTCGGCATCGGTCGGGGTCTGGAGGTGGACGACTGCTACAGGTTGGCATCCGGCCCGGCGCCTGGCAACACCGGCCCGCCGGTCTCGCGCAAGATCGGTTCCGATGCATGATCGCGGGAGTGCTTCTCGAGCCGGACGCCGCTCGGCCTTGGTCGGCAGGGGGCCTAGGCCACACCTCGACGCGGCAACGATCTCGCACTCCGAGGGGGCGCACCGATTTTGGAACAACATTCTTGCCAGCAGATATGTAGGCGCTTATTGTACTCAATACGGCCCCTGTCACTGCAACCTTCCATCTCCGGGAGGCAGCCATGTCAATACGCCAGCGGATCAGCCACGTCCTGCTCCCGCTCTCCCTCACTCTGGCCTGCCTGCTGGGAGCAGGACACGCCGGGCTACTCAGGATCCCCTCCGCCATTGCAGATCCGATCTATCCAGACACCAAGCACTGCACGAACACCGAATGCGAGGGCGTGTCGCGTTGCAGGTACTTGTACCAGATCTCCTGCTTCATCGAAGGGCCCGGAGGGCCGTGCGCGAACTACAGGTGCGCCTCACTCTGAGGCGAGCCCAGGCCGCGGCAACAGGCCGGACGACCTCCCGCCTGCGTCGTGCGGATCGCGCCACAAGTGCGCCGAGCGGGTCCGGCCCCACCCGCTGGCGCGGAGACGCTGCAGGAAACGACATGACCAGGAATATTCGGCGAGCCAATCAGGCGCTGGCTTCCGTTGCGGTGTTGCTCCTCGTGGTCGCAGTGACGGCAACCCTGCGCTCGAGCCCCACGTCGCTGGCCGGGGCAGCGGCTGCTCCCGTCGGGTGGTCCCTGCTACAGAAGTTCGGCGCTTCCGAGGGCGGCGGACCGGGCACCCTGGGGATGGTGGGGGGTGCCGTGCTGGGCGACAGCGGGCGAGTCGTCGTTCTGGACGTAGTCGCGAAGAAGGTGCGGGTATTCGACCGGGGCGGACGCACTGCGCGCGAGATGGGGCGTGAAGGCGCGGGCCCCGGAGAGTTCCGCGACCCCGTCGCGCTCACCACGGACCCAGGAGGCCGCGTTTACGTCCTGGACCGCATCAACCGGCGCGTGGAGGTGTTCGAGGCGGGAAGCGGCACCCCGCTCGGAGGCTTCCGGGTGCCCTTCGCGGGCGAGGACCTCTGCTTCCTCGGTGAGCGGCTCTTCCTGCTCGGCGCGCACGGTGGCAACCTGCTGCACGAGGCTTCGCCCGCCGATGGGAGGATCCTGCGCTCCTTCGCCCCGGACGGCGACTCGAGCGACCTGCTGCTTTCCAGCTACCGGGCCAGCGGATACCTAGCGTGCGGCCCGGGCGACGAGGTCGCGTTCCTCCCCTTGCTGCGTCCGGAAGTGACGCGGTTCCGCGCCTCGACGGGCGAGCGCGCCGGCACGGCCCCGATCCCGGGGTACCGGGCAGTAAAGGTGAGCCGGCGCGAAAATGGCGCGGTGGTGTTCGAAGCGCCTGAAGGGGGTGTGCACGACTATGCCGCTTCCATCGTATCCCGGTCGAGCGGCGGACATCTGGTCCAGGTGGGGCCAATCCCCCAGGGCGCCACCACCCGGCACGAATTCGAATCGACCCGATCATTCGTGGTGTCCTGGCAGGACGACACCGTCCGCGAGATCCCGGGTGAACTGCCACGCCTGATGTACGTGCGGAACGACACGGCGCTCGCCGCCCTGACCAGTCCCGCCCCCGCCGTCTGGATGGTCGACCTGGAATCCCGCGGCCCGGAGGATCCGCAATGAACGAGCAGACATTGGGCAGCGGCCCGCGTCCTTCCCTGCTCGCGCGCGCCGGCCTGCTCGTGTGGCTGGCGTGCGGCCTCGTGCTGTTGACTTCCGCCGTACGTGCGCAGCTTTCCGACTCCACGCAGGAGCCTGCGCCTGCCGCGAGCTCCGAGCTTCCCGCCACGCTCGCGCTACCCGCTCTCGACTCGCTCTCCCCCGGCTACGAGCCGGAATACGAGCTGCGCACCGGTGACGAGGTCGCCCTGGTGTTCGTCGGCGGAAGCTTCTGCGGGGCGCACCGCCGTCCGGGATTCCCGCAGGCCGTCGAAGACGCGAAGGTCCGGGTCCAGGAGCAGGCCCGATCCGGTGGCTGGCAGTTCCGAGCGGTGGCCGTATCGCTGGACTGGAGGCCGGAGGACGCGCTCCGGTTCCTGGAGGGATTCGGCCGGTTCGACGAGGTGCTCGCGGGCAGCAACTGGGTCGGCGACGGGGCGCTCAGGTACGTCTGGCGCGACATGCCCGGCGAGCCCGTCGTGCCGCAGCTGATCGTCCTGGAGCGCCGTATCGACGCGGGGAAGAGCGGCGTCCAGGTGAAGCGGGAGCGCGTGTTGAGGCGGATCCTGGGCGCGGACGCGATCGAGGAGTGGGTCGCCTCCGGGGCGCCGATCTAGCTCACGCCGCCGCGGCCTCCTCCTCCCCCAGCGCCTCGGCCAGGTGCCGCCCGCGCAGCTCCGGGAGGAGGAGCGCCCCCGCGATGGCCACGCCGAAGAACGCCGCCAGCACCCCGAACACCGCCTCCACCCCGCCGCGCGCCAGGAGCGGCGGCACCGCCAGCGGCGCCAGGATGGAGGCCACCCGCCCGAACCCGGCCGCCCACCCGGCCCCGGTGGCGCGCAGCACGGTGGGGTACACCTCCGGGGTGGCCGCGTAGAGCGCCCCCCACGCCCCCAGGTTGAAGAAGGAGAGCAGCATCCCCGCCCCCAGGATGGCGCCGGGCGCGTCCGCCAGCGCGAAGAGCACCGCCGCGACCGCCGAGCCTCCCAGAAAGGTCGCCAGGGTGGGCCGGCGCCCCCAGCGCTCGATCAGCCACGCCGAGACCGCGTACCCCGGGAGCTGCGCCAGCGTCATCCAGAGGGTGAACTCGAAGGAGCGCACCAGCGAGAAGCCGCGCTCCATCAGCAGGGTCGGGAGCCAGATGAAGGCGCCGTAGTAGGCGAAGTTGATGCCGAACCAGACGGTCCAGAGCGCCACGGTGCGGCGGCGCATGGCCGGGACCCAGAGCCCGACGGCCCCCGGGGCCGGCTCCGGCGGCCGCGGCTCCGCGGCGGCGGCGTCCCCCGGCGGCGGCTCCATGCCCGCGGCCCGCTCGAAGCGCCGGGTGGTGGCCTCCGCCTCCGCCGTCCTCCCCCGCCCCTCCAGGAAGCGCACCGACTCCGGGACCGTGCGCCGCACCACCGCCGAGTACGCCGCCGGGAAGGCGCCCAGCAGGAAGGCCCAGCGCCACCCGTCGTCCGAGAGCGGGATCACGAAGGTGCCGATCAGCGCCGCCACGATCCACCCCAGCGCCCAGAACGCCTCCAGCAGCACCACCACCCGTCCGCGGATCCGCGCCGGGGCGAACTCGCTCACCAGGGTGGAGGCCACCGGGAGCTCCGCCCCCAGCCCCAGCCCGATCAGGAAGCGGAACGCCAGCAGCGACCCCACCGACCAGGAGAGCGCCGCCGCCCCGGTCGCCAGGCCGTAGACCAGCAGCGTCCCCGCGAACACCACCCGCCGCCCGTGGCGGTCCGCCAGGCTCCCGCCCAGGCTCGCCCCCAGCGCCATCCCCACGAAGCCGATGGAGCCGATCCACGAGAGCTCCGTCCCCCCGAGCGCCCACTGCGCCGCGAGCGCCGCCATGACGAAGGAGATCAGCCCCACGTCCATGGCGTCCATCGCCCAGCCCAGGCCGGAGACCCAGAGGATCTTCCGGTGCAGCGGGGTGAAGGGGAGGCGGTCCAGCCGGTCGGAGCGCGAGAGCTGCGGCATGCGCGTGCGGGCGAGGGTGGGCGTGGCGAGCTCCGGCCGCACGCCCGTTCAAGCGGCGGGCCAGCGGTGTGGCGGGCCCCCGGCCGCAGCGCGGCAGGGCCCTTTCGGAACGGACGCCCCGGGGCGAGATTGGGAGAGGACCACACCCGTTCCCCACCCGGAGGCCCGTGATGAAGCGCCTGCTCCTCGCCCTGCCGCTGCTCGCCCTCGCGCTCGCCGCCGCCGGCGCGCCGCTCTCCGCGCAGTCCACCGCCAAGAAGGACCGCCACTTCATCACCGAGGAGGAGGTCCGCGGCGCGAGCGCGCAGAACGCGTACGACCTGGTGCGCGCCCTCCGGCCCCAGTGGCTCCGCACCCGCGGCGACCGGACCCTCCGCACCACCCGCACGTCCGTCCCCGGCGAGGACGTGACCCAGCTCAGTACGCCCGAGATCGTCGTCTACATGGAGGGGATCCGCTTCGGCAAGCAGGAGGACCTGCGCGGGATCTCCGTCGCCGACCTCGGGACGCTCCGGTTCCTGGACGCCAACAGCGCCACGCAGCGCTTCGGCACCGGGCACCCGAACGGGGCCATCCTGCTGACGCGCCGGACGCCCTGAGCCCGTCCCGCCCGCCATCCCACGCCCACCCGGAGCCGACATGACCCGAGCCAGCGCCCTCCTCCTGCTCTCCCTCTGCGGCTGCGCCGGCGGCGGCCTGGCCGCGGGGAGCGGCGCCCCCAGCACCACCCACATGGAGACCGGGGGCGGCGCGTTCGACATCACCTCCACGGCGGACGCGCGGGTGGCCTCGCATGCGGTGGCCGCGCCCGCCGAGCGGGTGTGGGCCGCTCTCCCGGCCGCCTTCCAGGCGGTGGGGCTCACCGGCGGGGTGGTGAGCGAGTCGGAGCGCGTCTACGGCACGCCGCTGCTCCGCTTCCGCGGGCGCCTGGCCGGCGAGCGGGCGTCGCGCTTCCTGCGCTGCGGCACCAACCCCATCGGCTCGCCGGCGGCGGACCTGTACGACCTGGAAGCCGTCGTGCGGGCCGCGGTGCAGCCGGACGCGGCCGGCGCCGCGCGCCTGGAGGTGCTGGTGGAGGCCACCGCCGCGCCCCCCGCCGGCGGCACCCGCACCCCCTGCACCTCCACCCGCGAACTGGAGGACCGCATCGCCGCGCAGGTGCGCCAGGCGGTCGGCGGCGCGTAGGCCGCCGGGATCCGGCACGGAGCGCGCCGCGCGGGGAGCAGCCCACGCGGCGCGCTCTCGTCTCCGCCCGGGGCGGCGCTGGACGGGAGTTTGCAGGCGGCTCGGGGACGCCGAACGCCGCAGCGATCCCCCGAGCCGCGAGACCGATGATCGAAGACCTGTGGTACAAGAACACCGTCGTCTACAGCCTGGACGTCGAGAGCTTCCTGGACGCCAACGGCGACGGCATCGGCGACTTCGAGGGGCTGATGCGCCGGCTCGACTACCTCCAGGCGCTCGGAGTGGGAGCGGTGTGGCTCGCCCCCTTCCAGCCCTCGCCGGACCGCGACGACGGCTACGACGTCTCCGACTACTACGGCGTGGACCCGCGCTACGGCTCCAGCGGCGACTTCGTGGAGTTCATGCACCAGGCGGAGAAGCGCGGGATCCGCGTGCTCATCGACCTGGTGGTGAACCACACCTCCCACCAGCACCGCTGGTTCCAGGAGGCCCGGCGGGACCCGGAGTCCAAGTACCGCGACTGGTACACCTGGTCGAAGAAGCGCCCCTCCGACTGGAACAGCGGGATGGTCTTCCCCGGAGTGCAGGAGTCCACCTGGAGCTACGACCGGCAGGCGAAGGCGTACTACTACCACCGCTTCTACGAATTCCAGCCGGACCTGAACATGGACAACCCCGCGGTGCGCACCGAGGTGCGGCGCATCATGGGCTACTGGCTGCAGCAGGGGGTGGCCGGCTTCCGGGTGGACGCGGTCCCCTTCGTGATCGAGAGCACCGTCCCGGGGAAGGCGCAGGGCGAGCTGCACTTCGACTACCTGGCCGAGATGCGCCGCTTCCTCCAGTGGCGGGTGGGCGACGCCATCCTCCTGGGCGAGGCCAACGTGGTCCCGGAGGAGACGGAGAGGTACTTCGGGGAGGACGGGGGGAGCGGGATCCACATGATGTTCAACTTCTGGGTGAACCAGCGCCTCTTCTACGCGCTGGCCACCGCCGACGTCGCGCCGCTGGTGGACGCCCTCCTGGCCACGCGGGAGATCCCCCGCACCTCGCAGTGGGCGCAGTTCCTCCGCAACCACGACGAGCTGGACCTGGGCCGCCTCACCGACGAGCAGCGGGCGCAGGTCTTCGCCCGCTTCGGCCCGGAGGAGCGGATGCAGCTCTACGGCCGGGGGATCCGCCGCCGCCTGGCCCCCATGCTGGGTGACCGCCCGCAGCTGGAGCTCGCCTACAGCCTACTCTTCTCCCTCCCCGGCACGCCCGTCATCCGCTACGGCGACGAGATCGGGATGGGCGACGACCTGTCGCTCGACGAGCGCGCGGCGGTGCGCACGCCCATGCAGTGGTCCGACGAGCCGCACGGCGGCTTCACCACCTCCGACAAGCCGGTCGAGCCGGTGATCGACGACGGGATCTGGGGATACCGGAGGGTGAACGTGGAGGCGCAGCACCGCGACCCCGACTCGCTCCTCAACTGGACGGCTCGGATGATCCGGATGCGCAAGGAGTGCCCGGAGATCGGCTGGGGGAGCTGGGAGATCCTGGACACCGGCTGCCCCCAGGCGCTGGCGATGCGCTACGACTGGCGGGGCAACTCGCTGGTGGTGGTCCACAACTTCGACACCAAGCCGCACGAGGTGATCCTCCGCCCCGGCGTGGAGGGAGGCGACCGGCTGGTGAACCTGCGCCTGGAGGAGGAGAGCCTCGCGGGCGACGACGGCGCCCACCGCATCGTGATGGACGCGTTCGGCTACCACTGGTACCGGGTGGGCGGGCTGAACTACGCCCTGCGGCGGGAGCGGGCGTGAGGCGGAGCAGAACGACCCGCGCGACAGCATTCCCGGCGGGCGGATCGACCGCAGGCCACCATGCGGGAGGTCTGGCTCAGTCTCGACGAGCCGACCGACCTCCCCCCGACGCGCCCGTCAGTCCACCGCACGGTGGTACTGCACCGGCCACTCCGGCTCCGCGCCCAGGTGCCGGGCGGCGTGCAGCGGCCAGTAGGGGTCGCGCAGGAGCTGCCGGGCGAGGAAGACCATCTCCGCCCGGCCCTCCCGGACGATGTCGTCGGCCTGCTTCGGGTCGGTGATGAGCCCCACCGCCGCGGTTGCGATCCCCGCGCCGCTCCGCACGCGCTCCGCGAACGTGGTCTGGTAGCCGGGGCCCACCGGGATCTTCACGCCGGGCACCAGCCCGCCCGAGGAGCAGTCCACCAGGTCCACCCCCAGCGGCGCCAGCGCGCGGCACAGCTCCACCGACTGCTCCACCTCCCAGCCGCCCTCCGCCCAGTCCGTGGCGGAGATGCGCACGAAGAGCGGCAGCTCCTCCGGCCACACGGCGCGCACCGCCTCGCACACCTCCCGCACCAGGCGGGTGCGGTTCTCGAACGAGCCGCCGTACGCGTCCGTGCGCCGGTTGCTGAGCGGCGAGAGGAACTGGTGCAGCAGGTAGCCGTGCGCAGCGTGCACCTCGGCCACCCGGAAGCCGGCCTCCAGCGCCCGCCGCGCCCCGTCCACGAAGGCGGCCACCACGCCGCGGACCCCCGCCTCGTCCAGCGCCTCCGGCGCCGGCCACCCCTCCGCGAAGGACACCGGGCTGGGCCCGTACACAGGCCGCCACCCGCCCTCCTCCACCGGCACTGGCTTGCCGCCCTTCCACGGCGGGGCGGTGCTGGCCTTGCGCCCGGCGTGCGCCAGCTGGATCCCCGCCACGGCGCCCTGCTCCTCGACGAAGCGGGCGCAGCGCGCCAGCCCCTCCAGGTGCGCGTCGCTCCAGATCCCCAGGTCCGCCGGGGAGATGCGCCCCTCCGCGGCGACCGCGGTGGCCTCCGCCATCACCAGCCCCGCGCCGCCCACGGCCCGGCTCCCCAGGTGGACGAAGTGCCACTCCCCCGCGAAGCCGTCCACGCTGGAGTACTGGCACATCGGGCTCACGCCGATGCGGTTGCGGAAGTGGACGCCGCGGATGCGCAGCGGCGAAAAGAGTCCGGCATCGCTCACCTGTACCGCTCCCGTGCGAGGGTTCCGAAGGAGGTGCTCCCCGGCGCAACTCGCAGGCCAGGCCGCCGCGGGGCCCTGCCACGACCGCATTTGGACGGCGCCCTTCGCAGATGTAGATTTGACGTATGCTCAGCTCCATCGAGGAAGTCCGGCGCCACATCACCCGCTCCTTCGAGAGCACGGAGTCGTACGGGCCGGGACCTTTGAATCCCATGCGCGAGGTACGGTCCCGACCGGGAGCGACTTGGACCTGGTGGTGGAGTTCGAGAGCGACCGAACGCTGCTCGACCTGGTGGGGATTACCGCGATCTGGCCAGGGCTCTGGTGCGCAAAGCAGACGTGGTGACCTACGGGTCACTCCACCCCCGACTGAGGAACCTGACCCTCGGGAGCAGGTGCGCGTCTGGAGCCCCCATGAAGCGAGGCGGTGCCGAAAACTAGATTTATGGGGTAGACATGAGGAGCATTTCCGAGGTCCGCAGCCTTCTCGACCGCCTGAATGAGGTCTGTGCCGATAAGCTGGAAGATCAGGATCTCGACTTTAAGGAGTGGAATCCTCGCAGCATGGCGGACGCCGTTGCCATCGCCGTCGAGATGGCGATCTGCATGGCGAATGGTGGGGGTGGAACGGTGGTGTTCGGAGTTAATGACCGGCGGATAGGAAGATCTGAGGCGGTGCTGGGGGTTCCGCCGGTCATTAACTCCGAACACCACCGTTCCACCCCCACCATTCGCCATGCAGATCGCCATCTCGACG
>DATABU010000118.1:0-5772 GCA_036259415.1 Longimicrobiaceae bacterium | reverse complement strand
CCCCCGCTCCACCGCTCCACCGTGGCGGCGTCCACCGCCTCCCCCGCGCTGACCACCGTGCGCAGCTCCGGCAGGTCGTCCGGCGGGAGCATGGCCAGCACCGACGGCGGCAGGGTGGCCACGGTGACCCGCCCGCGCCGCAGCGTCTCCAGCAGCCCCGCACCCGGAAGGAGCGCCTCGCGCGACGCCAGCACCAGCGTGGCCCCGGCGAGCAGCGCGTCGAACAGCTCCGCCACCGCCGCGTCGAAGGAAAACGAGGCGAACTGGAGGACGCGGCTGGTGCCGTCGATGCCGAACCGGCGGGCCTGCGCGTACGCCAGGTTGGAAAGGCCGCGGTGCGGCACCATCACCCCCTTGGGCCTCCCCGTGCTCCCGGAGGTGTGGATCACGTACGCCAGGTGGTCGGGCCGCGCGCCGCGCTCCGGGTTCTCCGCCGACTCCGCCGCGATCCGCTCCCCGTCCCCGTCCACGCTCACCACCGCGATGCCGTCGCCGGCGGGGAGCGCCGCGCGCAGCGACTCCTGCGTCACCAGCACGGGCACGGCCGCGTCGGCCAGCACGAAGGCCAGCCGCTCCGCGGGATAGGCGGGGTCCAGCGGGACGTACGCGCCGCCCGCCTTCAGCACGGCCAGAACGGAGACGATCATCTCCGTCCCCCGCTCCAGACAGATCCCCACCCGCACCTCGGGCCCGACGCCGAATCCGGCGAGATGGTGCGCCAGCCGGTTCGCCCGACTGTTCAGCGCGGCGTAGCCGAGGGTCTCCCCCTCGAACTCGACCGCGACGGCGTCCGGCACCCGGGCCGCCTGCGCCTCGAACAGCTCGTGGACGCACCGGTCCGCCGGATACCCGGCCGCCGTCCGGTTCCACTCCTCCAGCACGAGCGCGCGCTCGGCCTCGGAAAGCATCGGCAGACGGTCGACGCCGAGCGCGTCGTCCGCCGCCATCGCCCCCAGCACCCGGCGCAGGTAGCCGAGCCAGCGCTCCACCGTCTCCCGCTCGAACAGCGACGTGGCGTACTCCACGTTGCCGGCGATGCGGCCGTCATCCTCCCACAGCGACAGCAGCAGGTCGAACTTGGACGTGGCGCGCGGTCCGGCGCCCGCGGGGGACAGCGTCAGCCCCGGCAGCTCCAGGCCTCCCCCCGGCGCGTTCTGCCAGGCGAACATCACCTGGAAGAGCGGGCTGTGCGCCAGGCTCCGCGCCGGCTGCACCCGCTCCACCACCTGCTCGAACGGGATGTCCTGGTTCTGCTGGGCCTCCAGCGCGCGGGCTTTCACCCGCACCAGCGTCTCCGCCACCGTCGGCGCGCCGGAGAGGTCCACCCGCAGCGGCAGGGTGTTGACGAAGAAGCCGATCAGACCCTCGATCTCGCTCCGGCCGCGGTTGGCGCTCGGGGTGCCGACGACGACCTCGTCCTGGCCCGAGAGGCGGGAGAGCACGGCCGCCCACCCGGCGAGCAGCGTCATGTGAAGGGTGGCGCCGTGCCGCTGCCCCAGCCTCTTCAGCGCCGCGGTCAGCGCCTCGTCCAGCTCCACCTTCAGCGACGCACCCGCGAAATCCTGCCGCGCCGGGCGCGGGCGGTCGGCCGGAAGCTCCAGCAGCTCCGGCGCGCCGGCCAGCGTCTCGCGCCAGTACTCCGCCTGCCGCCGCAGGACCTCGCCCTCCACCCAGCGCCGCTGCCACACCGTGTAGTCCGCGTACTGCACGGGCAGCGGCGGGAGCGGATCGGCCTCGCCACGCGCGAAGGCGGCGTACAGCGCGCTCATCTCGCGGTGCAGCACGCCCATCGACCAGCCGTCGGAGACGATGTGGTGCATCGTCAGCAGCAGCACGTGATCGTCCTCGCCCAGGCGCAGCAGCCTCGTACGGAGGAGCGGCCCCGCGCGCAGGTCGAAGGGGCGCTGCGCCTCTTCGCGGACGAGCCGGCGGGCATCGGCCTCGCGCTCCGCGGGAGCCAGGCCCGACAGGTCGGTCAGCTCCAGCCGTGCCGCGCCCGCGGGGTGCACCACCTGGAAGGGCACTCCCCCGGTCTCGCCGAAGGTGGTGCGCAGCGCCTCGTGCCTGCGCACCACCTCGCCGAGCGCGCGCTCCAGCACGCGCGGGTCCAGCGGCCCGCGCAGCCGCTGCGAAGACGGCATGTTGTAGGTGGCGCTCCCCGGCTCCAGCTGGTCGATGAACCACAGCCGCTGCTGCGCGAAGGACAGCGGCAGCGGCGAGCCGTCGCGCGGCACCGGCACCAGCGGCGGGGCTCCGTCGCCGGGCGTCTCCGCCCGGAGCGCCTCCACGCGGCGCGCCAGCTCCGCCAGCGTCGGCGCCTCGAACACCACCCGCAGCGGCAGCTCGGTCCGGAACGCCTCCCGCACCCGCGAGACCAGCTGCGTGGCGAGCAGCGAGTGCCCTCCCAGCTCGAAGAAGTGGTCCTCCGCCCCCACCCGCTCCACCCCCAGCACCTCCGCCCAGATCCCCGCCATCCGCTCCTCGGCCGGCGTGCGCGGCGCCACGTACGTCCCCCCGCGCGAGCCGGGCGTGTCGGGCGCGGGCAGAGCCCCGCGGTCGACCTTGCCGTTGGGGGTGACGGGGAATGCCTCCAGCACCACGAAGGCGCCCGGCACCATGTACTCCGGCAGCCGGGCGCGCGCGGCCTCGCGAATCGCGGGGACGAGCGCGCGCATGCGGCGGCCCCACTGCGGGTCGTTGGCATAGCTCTCCCACGGCCGCTCCGCGTCCACCGCCGCGGGGAAGTGCGCGACGTCGGCGGCCGGATGGAAGAGCACGTCCAGCGTACCGGACGCGCCGGGGCGCACCTCGATTCCCCGCGCCAGCTCGTCGGCCAGAGCGAACAGCGCCTCGGGGGCGATCCCGCGTGCGTCCTGGGCCGCGAGCGCGCGCACCGCCGCCGCGTCGGCCGCTTCACCGCCGGCCGATACCAGCTCGTACGCGCGGACGTGCTCGCGGACCCGCGCGTCGGGCACGCCACGGACGAGCAGCGCCGACGCGCTCCCCTCCGCCAGCGCCCGCAGGCCGTCCGCGTCCTCCCCGCTCCACTCCCGGACCACGGGTGCCGTAGCGGCGGCGGCCACGTCCAGGTGGAGGACGACGTCGTAGCGGAAGCGTGAGACCTCGTTGTCGTACTCACCCCGCTTGGCCTGCACCTCCACCCGCCCCAGCCGCGGCATCCGCGCCCGCACCGCCTCGAACAGCGCCGGATCGAGCAGCAGCTCCTGCTCCTCGGCCATCCCGCGCCGCACCCGGTCCAGCAGGCGCCTGGCGGGGAGGTCGTCGGGTGCCCGGGCGAGCTCCACCGAGGCGTGGAACGCCCCCGCCAGCGTCAGGCTGCGCACGTCGCCCACGAAGATCCGCCCGCCCGGCCGCAGCGCCGCGGCCGCGCCTTCCAGCACCCGCAGCAGGTAGTCCACGTCCGGGAAGTACTGCGCGACCGAGTTGACGACCACCAGGTCGAACCCCGCCCCCGCGTAGTCGTCCAGCCGGTCGGCCTCACGCTGAGACAGTGTCACCTGCGGGAGCCCGGCGAGGTGGCTACACACGTGCTCCAGCGCCACCCCCGAGAAGTCGGTCCCGTGGTAGGCCCGCGTGTGCGGCGCCACGCGGAAGAGCAGCAGCCCCGTCCCGCACCCGACCTCCAGCACCCGCTCCGGACGCAGCGCCAGGATGCGCTCCGCCGTGTGCTCGACCCACGCGCGCATCTCCTCGCGCGGGATCGGCTCGCCCGTGTAGCTGCTGTTCCACCCCTTCAGCTGCAGGGCTGGATCATCTTCCCCCTCGTCCTGCGCGTAGGTGTCGTCGAAGAGCGTTTCCCACTCGGCTACCTGCTCCCTGCCGCCGGCGGTCTCGACGCCGTCCGCGCCCGGGACGACGTAGGCGACCAGGCGCCGGTCCCCGGGAGCGTCCTCCCGTGCCAGCACGACGGCCTCCCGGACGCCCGGCTGCCCGCGCAGCACGGCCTCCACCTCACCAAGCTCGATGCGGAAGCCGCGCACCTTGACCTGCTCGTCGGCGCGCCCCAGGAACTCCAGGACGCCGTCCGCGCGCCAGCGGGCGCGGTCACCCGTACGGTAGGCCCGCTCCGTCCCGGCGCCGACGAACTTCTCCGCGTTCAGCTCCGGCCGGCCGAGGTAGCCCCGCGCGACCCCTCCGCCCGAGATCCACACCTCGCCGGGCACCCCGACCGGCGCCATCTCACCGCGCGGGCCGCGGACGGCCAGTCGCACTCCCGGGAGGGGCCGCCCGAGCGGGTGCCCGGCGACCGCACCCTCCGCGGGCACGGCATACGTCGCGCAGATGATCGTCCCTTCGGTCGGCCCGTAGAGAACGCGCGTCTCCGCCGCCGGGAAAAGCTCGCGCATGTCCTCCAGCAGGTCGGGCGCCACCGTGTCCCCACCCACCAGCAGGAGCCGGATCCCGGGAAGCGTCCGCCCGCCGCGTACCGCCTCCACGACCTGGCGCATCAGCGCCGGGACGGCGTGCAGCACCGTCACGTCCGCCAGGGCGTCGACCAGCGCTTCGGCGTCCCGTACGAGCGCCGCCGGGACGATGCGCACTCCGGCGCCCGCGAGGAGCGGCGCGAACAGCTCCAGCAGCGAGGTGTCGAAGGCGACCGAGGCGAGCGCCGGCACCACGTCGTCCGCGCCGAAGCCGAAGACCTCCAGCGCCCCGCTCAGCGTGTGCGCGAGCTGGCCGTGCTCGACCATCACCGCCCTGGGCGTGCCCGTGGACTCCGGGGTGTAGATGAGGCAGGCGAGGTCGTTCCCACCCGGCTCGCTCGCCAGGTCGTGCTCCCCTTTTTCCGCGAGGGGAAAAGAGGCCCGGGGCAGGGACGGCCCGTCCATCAGCACCACCTCCGCCTCGTACTCCGGGAGCACGTCGGCGACGCTGGACTCCGTCAGCACGTGCGAAGCACCGGAGTCGCGCAGCAGGAGGGACAGGCGCGCAGCCGGGTAGCCCGGGTCGAGCGGGAGATAGACGCCTCCCGCCTTCCAGACCGCCAGCGGCGCGACGACCGAGCCCGTGCCGCGCGCCAGGCACACGGCGACCGTGGTCCCCGCCCTGACGCCGCGGCTCCGAAGCTCCCGCGCGAGGCGGTCGGCGTACGCGTCCAGCTCGGCGTAGGAGAGCGACTCGCCTTCGAACAGGACCGCCGTCGCGCCCGGCGTGCGGGCGGCCTGCGCCGCGAAGAGGCGGTGCACCGGGACGCCACCCGCGTCCTCGCAGGCGGAACCGCTCCCGTACGCGAGGAGCCTCCGGGCCTCCTCGGGGGGCAGGATCACCAGGCGCGACAGGCGCTCCTCCGGCGAGGCGCAGACGGCGCCAAGCAGGGTCTGGTACTGCGCCGCGAAACGCTCGATGGTGGCGGCGTCGAACAGGTCGGTTCGGAAGCGCAGGCTCCCGACCAGCTCCTCGCCCACCTCCCTGAGGTCCAGCTCCAGGTCGAAGCGCACGGTCCGGATCTCGCCCCCGAACGGCTCCAGCCGAAGCCCGGCGATGGCGGCCCCCCCGCCGTAGTCCACGTTCTGGAGCGCGAACATCACCTGGAAGAGCGGCGTGTGCGACAGGCCTCGCTCCGGAGCGACCTCCTCCACCAGCCGCTCGAACGGCAGGTCCTGGTGGGCGTATGCCCCCAGCGCCGTCTCCCGCACGCGCCCCAGCAGCTCCTGGAACGACGGGTCGCCGGAAAGGTCGACGCGCAGCGCGAGTGTGTTGACGAAGAAGCCGATCAGCTCATCCAGCTCCACCCGGGTCCGGTTGGCGATC
>DATABU010000117.1:0-13359 GCA_036259415.1 Longimicrobiaceae bacterium | reverse complement strand
GGACGCGGCCCCTGCGGCGGCGCCGCCGCCGCTCCACCCAGTACTTCAGGCGCTCGAACGGGTAGGTCGGCAGGGGGACGCGCCGGCGCCGCTCCCCGTCCGCGAAGCCGGCCCAGTCCGGCCGCACCCCCGCCATCCAGAGCCGCCCCAGCGTCTCCAGCAGGAACGCCTGGTCGGCCTGCCGGGTGTAGGCGTGCCGCAGCGAGGCGAACACCGCGTCCTCGGCCGCGCCCGCGTGCAGCGCGAAGGTCCCCAGCGTGCGCCCCGGCCCCACCTCCAGCAGCACCCGGCTACCGTCGCGCAGCAGCTCCTCCATCCCCTCCGCGAAGCGCACCGTCCGGCACAGGTGCCGCGCCCAGTACCCGGGGTCGGTCGCCTCCTCCGGCCGGATCCACGTCCCCGTCACGTTGGAGACGAACGGGATCCGGGGCGCGCGCAGCCGCATGGCCCTCAGGCGCTCCGCGAGGCGGCCGGCCACCGGCTCCATGGCGGGCGAGTGGAAGGCGTGCTCCGCGGCGAGGCGGCGGCAGGCCACGCCCCGGGCCACCAGCTCCGCCTCCAGGGCGGCCACCGCCTCGGCGGGCCCGGAGACGGTGCACAGCCCGGGGGCGTTGTGCGCGGCCAGCGCCAGCCCGTCCCGCAGCAGCGGCTCCACCTCCGGGGGGTCCAGCGGCACCGCGAGCATGGCCCCGGCCGGGAGGCCGCCGATCAGGCGGGCGCGCTCGGCCAGCAGCGCCAGGGCGTCCTCCAGCGTGAAGACGCCGGCCAGGGTGGCGGCCACGTACTCGCCCAGCGAGTGGCCGATCATGGCGTCCGGGCGCACGCCCCAGCTCGTCCACAGCTGCGCCAGGGCGTACTCAACCGTGAACACGGCGGGGTGCGCCAGCTCCGTGCGCCGCAGCGGGTCCTCCCCCGCGGCCGCGCCCCGGCCCAGCATGGCGCGCAGGTCCACGGCTGCGCCCGCGTCCGGCTCCCCGGCGGCCTCGCCGGGAAAGAGCGCGGCGCGGACGTCGGTCCCGGTGTGCTCCAGGAGCAGCTCGGCGCAGCGGTCCGCCTCGCGCCGGAACACCGGCTCGCTCTCGTAGAGCCCGCGGGCCATCTGCGCGTAGTGGTCGCCCACGCCGGGGAAGAGGAAGGCGACGGGGCGCTCCTCGCGCTCCTGCGCCGCCTCCAGCAGGCGGCGCGGGTCGCGCGCCTCCAGGGCTGCGGCGGCGTCCTCCCGGCCGCGGCAGACCAGCACCCTGCGTTGCGCGAAGCGGCGCCGCCCCACGCGCAGCGTGTGCGCCGCGTCGGCCAGCTCCTGCTCCGGGTGCGCGCGGAGGTGCGCGGCGAGCCGGTCGGTGGCCGCCTCCAGGGCGGCGGGGGTGCGGGCGGAGAGGACCAGGAGCTGCCAGGGGCGCGAGGGGCCCGGCGGGGGAAGCTCCGGCGCCTCCTCCAGCACCACGTGCGCGTTGGTGCCGCCCATCCCGAACGAGCTCACCCCCGCCCGGCGGGGGGCGCCGTTCGGCGTCCACGGGCGCGCCTCGGTGTTGACGTAGAAGGGAGTGTGCTCGAAGGGGATGCGCGGGTTGGGACGGGCGAAGCCGGGGGTGGGCGGGATCTCCCCGTGCTCCAGGGCGAGCGCCGCCTTGATCAGCCCCGCGGCCCCGGCCGCGGCGTCCAGGTGTCCCACGTTGGCCTTCACCGAGCCCAGCGCGCAGCTCCCGGGCGCCACGCCGCCGAACGCGGCGGCCAGGGCCGCCACCTCGATGGGGTCGCCCACCTCGGTCCCCGACCCGTGCCCCTCCACGAACGAGACCTCCCCCGGCTCCACGCCGGCCACGGCCAGCGCCTCGGTGACCACCGCCACCTGCCCCTCCCGGCGCGGCGCCGTGTACCCCACCTTGCGCGCCCCGTCGTTGTTGACGGCGGACCCGCGGACGACGGCGTGCACCGTGTCGCCGTCGGCCAGCGCGTCCTCCAGCCGCTTGAGCACCACCACGCCCACGCCGTTGCCGCCCACCGTGCCGCGGGCGTCCGCGTCGAAGGGGCGGCACTCCCCGGTGGGGGACATGATCCCGCCCGGGGTGGCGAGGTAGCCCCGCTGCTGCGGCGTGGCGACGTGGACGCCGCCCGCCAGCGCCATGTCCGACTCTCCCGTGAGCAGGCTCTGGCAGGCGAGGTGGACGGTGACCAGCGCGGAGGAGCACGCCGTCTGCACGTTCAGGCTGGGGCCCTCCAGGTCCAGCTTGAACGAGGTCAGCGTGGCGATGGAGCCGGAGTTCCAGAGGAACGCCTGGAACTCGCCCACCGACTCGCGCAGCGACCGGTGCGAGAGGACGTTCAGCAGGTACTCGTTCTGCCCCCCGGCCGCGTACACCCCGATGCGCCCCTCGTACTCCCCGGAGGCGTAGCCCGCCCGCTCCAGCGCCTCCCAGGCGCACTCCAGGAAGACGCGGTGCTGCGGGTTCAGGACCAGCGCCTCGCGCGGCGTGAAGCCGAAGAAGGCGGCGTCGAACATCTCCGCGTCGGCCAGCACGCCGCTGGCGGGGACGTATCCGGGCGCGCGGAACTCTCGCGAGCGCACCCCCGCGGCGGCCATCTCGTCCTCGCCGAAGCGGGATATGCAGCGGACCCCCTCGCGGAGGTTGCGCCAGAACTCCTCCAGGTCGCGCGCCCCCGGAAATCGGCCGGCCATCCCGACGATGGCGACGTCCTGCGGGTTCGGGGCGCCTGCTGCGTTATTCATCGGTGGTCGGCGTGGGGTGGATCTCCGCTCCGCGCCCGGCGCGCGCGGACCGGTGGAGCTGGGTGCGCGCGCGCCGGGACTCCGCCCGCTGGCGGCCCCGCTCGGCGTGGTCGCCGCCACCGCCGCCGCGCCGGTCCAGGTGCGCCGCCAGCGACCCCAGCGTGGGGTGCTCGAAGAGGTCGATCAGCGCGACGCCCTCCCAGCGCTCCCCCAGCCGGGAGTGGACCTGCGCCAGGAGGAGAGAGTGCCCGCCGAGGTCGAAGAAGTTGTCGGCGACCCCCACCCGGGACACGCCCAGCAGCTCCTCCCACACGGCGGCCACGGCGCGCTCCGTCGCGGTGAGCGGCTCCCCGGTCCCCCGCCCTCCCCCCGTCCGCTCGGGAGCGGGGAGGGCGGCGCGGTCCAGCTTGCCGTTGGGGGTGAGGGGGAGCGCGTCCAGCGCGACGAAGGCGCCGGGGACCATGTGCTCGGGGAGGCGGGTGCGCAGGTGCGCGCGCAGCTCCTCGTGCGCGACGGCGCCCCCGGCGGGGACGACGTACGCCACCAGCACGGCGCCGCCGGCCGGCTCGGTCCGCGCGACCACGACCGCCTCGCGCACCCCGGGGTGCCGCTCCAGCGCGGCCTCCACCTCGCCCGGCTCCACGCGGAAGCCGCGCACCTTCACCTGGGCGTCGGTCCGGCCCAGGAACTCCAGCTCCCCGTCGGCGCGCCAGCGGGTCCGGTCGCCGGAGCGGTACATCCGCGCGCCGGGAAGGCCGGAGTACGGGTCGGGGACGAAGCGCTCCGCGGTCAGCTCCGGCCGGCCCAGGTAGCCGCGCGCCACCCCCGCGCCCCCGATGCACAGCTCCCCCGCCACCCCCTGCGGGAGCAGCCCGCCCCCGGCGTCGCAGACGTACAGCCGCGTCCCCGGGAGCGGGCGCCCCATCATCCGCCACCCGTAGCTCCCGTCCGGCGAGAGCTGCGTGGCGGCGCAGACCACGGCGGCCTCGGTGGGCCCGTACAGCGTCCAGACCCGCGCGGAGGGGAAGGCGGCCCGCACCTGGTCGAGCAGCTCGGGCGGGATGAGGTCGCCTCCCAGGAAGATGCGCCGCGGCCCCGGGAGCGTCCCCGGCCCGGCGCGCACCCGCCTCACGACCTCGCGCATCAGCGCGGGGACGGCGTGGAAGGCGTCCGCCGCCGCCAGCTCCCCGACCAGCCGCTCCGGGTCCTGCGCCGCCGCGCGCCCCAGCGGGAGCACCTCCCCCCCCGCCAGCAGGGGGGCGAAGGTCTCGAACGCCCAGATGTCGAAGGCCGGGCTCGCCAGGGCCGCGAACGACTCGCCCGCGCCGAGCCCGAAGGTGTCGCGCGTGGCGAGCAGCGTCTGGGCCAGGGCGCGGTGCTCCACCACCACGCCCTTGGGAGCGCCGGTGGAGCCGGAGGTGTAGACGAGGTAGGCGGCGTTCTCCGGCCCGACCCCGGAGGACGAGACATGGTCCGGCTCGCGGGCGATCGCGTCGCGGTCGCGGTCCAGGAGCACGACCGCGCCGCCGAACGCGGGGAGCCGGTCGCGCAGGGCCGCGCGCGACACCAGCACGGCGGCGCCCGCGTCGGTGAGCATCCACGCCAGCCGCTCGGGCGGGTGGCCGGGGTCCAGGGGGACGTACGCGCCCCCCGCCCCGAGCACGCCCAGCACCGCCTCCACCGTCTCCGCCCCGCCGTCCAGCAGGACGCCGACGCGGACCTCCGGCCCCACGCCCCGCCCCCGGAGGTGGCGCGCGAGCCGGGCGGCCCGGCTCCCCAGCTCGCCGAACGTGACCGCCTCGCCGCCGGTGCGCAGCGCCACCGCGCCGGGCGCGGCGGCAGCCCGCCCGGCGAACAGGTCGTGCAGGCACGCGCGGGACGCCTCCGCGGCCGGGGGATTCCACGCCTCCAGCACCCGCGCCCGCTCGGCCGGACGCAGCAGCGAGAGCCCGGAGCAACGCCCCGCGGGGTCCGCGGCCATCCCCTCCAGCACGGCCTCCAGGTGGCCCGCCATCCGCGCGGCGGTCTCCGGGTCGAAGAGCGCCCGCCGGTAGAAGAGCGTCCCCCGCAGCTCGTCTCCGTCGTCCACCACCAGGTCCAGGTCGAACTTGGCAGCCCCCTCCCCCGCCGCGAACGGCTCCATCTCCAGCTCGCCCAGCCGGAGCCGCCCGCCCCCGACCGCCGGCTGGAGGGCGAAGGCCGCCTGGAAGACGGGCGCGTGGGTCAGGCTGCGCTCCACGCCCAGCCCCTCCACCAGCCGCTCGAAGGGGAGCTCCTGGTGCTGGTAGGCGCCCAGCGCCGTCCCGCGGACGCGCGCGAGCAGCTCCGCCCACGACGGGTCGCCGCCCAGGTCGGTGCGCAGGGGGAGCATGTTGACGAAGAAGCCGATCAGCCCCTCCGTCTCCGCGGCGGTCCGCCCCGCGATGGGGGTGCCGACGACCACCTCGTCCTGCGCAGCGTAGCGCCCCAGCAGCGCCTGCCAGCCGGCCATCAGCGTCATGAACGGCGTGGTCCCCTCGCGCCGCCCGAGCGCCCGCAGCGCCCCCGACAGCTCCGCCGTGATGGCGAAGGCGTGTCCGCCCGCCCGCGGGTCCTGCCCCAGCGCGCGCGGGCGGTCCGTCGGGACCTCCAGCAGCGGCGGCGCCCCCGCCAGCGTCTCCCTCCACCAGCCGAGGAGCCGCTCCAGCGCCCCGCCCGAGAGGCGGTCGCGCTGCCACGCGGCGAAGTCGGCGTACTGCACCGGCAGCTCCGGCAGCCGCGGCTCCCCGCCGCGGGCCAGCGCGGCGTACGACTCCGACACCTCGCGCAGGAGCACGTCCATGCTCCAGCCGTCGCTGACCACGTGGTGCAGCGTGAAGCAGAGCACGTGGTCGTCGTCCGCCAGGCGCAGCAGCAGGACGCGCAGCAGCGGACCGCGCCCCAGGTCGAAGGGGCGCAGCCCCTCCGCCGCCGCCAGGCGGCGCGCCTCGGCCTCCCGCCGTCCCGGCGGGAGCCGCTCCAGGTCCACGCCCGGGAGCGGGACCGGGGCGGGCGGGAGGACCCGCTGCACGGGCTCCCCCGCGTGCTCCTCGAAGACGGTGCGCAGCGTCTCGTGGCGGCGCACCAGCAGATCCAGGCTGCCGCGCAGCGCCGCCGGGTCGGGAGCCCCGCGCAGCCGCACCGCGCCCGGCATGTTGTAGGCGGGGCTGTCCGGTGCCAGGCGGTGCACGAACCAGAGCCGCCGCTGGGCGAAGGAGAGCGGGAGGGGCCGGTCGCGGGGGACGGGGACCACGGGCGGGAGCGCGTCGCCGGCCCCGGCGGCGCGCAGGGCCTCGACGCGCGGCGCCAGCGCCTCCACGGTGGGCGCCTCGAAGACGGCGCCGAGCGGGAGCTCCACGCCCAGCGTCCGGCGCACCCGCGAGACCACCCGCATCACCAGCAGCGAGTGCCCTCCCAGCTCGAAGAAGCTGTCGGTCGCTCCCGCGCGCTCCACGCCCAGCACCTCCGCCCAGACGGCGCAGAGCTCCTCCTCCGTGGGGGTGCGCGGCGCCACGTACGCCGCCCCGCCGCCCCCCGGCGCCGGGAGCGCGCGGCGGTCGACCTTGCCGCTCGCGCCGAGCGGCAGCCGCTCCAGCGTGACGAACGCGCCCGGGACCATCGGCTCCGGGAGCCGCGCGGCCAGGTGCGCCCGCAGCTCCCCCGCGGAGGGGGCGGCCCCCTCCTCCGCGACCAGCCAGGCGACCAGCCGCCTCCCCCCGGGCGCGTCCCCGCGCGCCTCCACCACGGCCTCCCGCACCGCCGGGTGCGCGGCGAGCGCGGCCTCCACCTCGCCCGGCTCGATGCGCACCCCGCGGACCTTCACCTGCCGGTCCACGCGGCCCAGGAACTCCAGCTCGCCGTCCAGCCGCCAGCGCGCGCGGTCGCCGGTGCGGTACAGGCGGGCGCCGGGGACGCGGGAGAACGGGTCGGGGACGAACCTCTCCGCCGTCGGCCCGGGCCGCCCCAGGTAGCCGCGCGCCACCCCGCCGCCGCCCAGGTACAGCTCGCCCGGCACGCCGGCCGGCGCCGGCTCGCCCCGCCCGTCCAGCACGTACGCGCGCGCCGCCGCGAGCGGCCGACCGATGGGCGGGGCCTCCGCGAGGCCCGGGGCGCACCGGTGCGCGGTGGCGTAGAGCGTCGCCTCCGTGGGGCCGTACATGTTCATCAGCCGCCCCCCGTCCGACCAGCGCGCCGCCGTCCCGGCCGGGCAGCGCTCGCCACCCGCGCTCACGGCGCGAAGCGCCGGGAAGTCGGCGTGCGGGAGGGAGTCCAGGAGCGCGGGCGTGGTCACCCACGACCCGATCTCCCGCTCCCGGAGGAAGGCGGCCAGCCGCTCGGGGGCGAGCACCGTCTCCCGGTCGGCCACGTGCAGCGCGGCGCCGGAGAGCAGGGCGACGAAGACCTCCAGCAGCGACACGTCGAAGCCGATGGAGGTCGCCTGGACCACGCGGCTCCCCGGCCCCGCCCGGAAGGTGGCCGCCGCCGGCGGGAGCATGCTCGCGGCGTTGCCGTGGGTGACCACCACCCCCTTGGGCGCGCCGGTGGACCCGGAGGTGTAGACCACGTACGCCGCGCTCTCCATCGCCAGCGGGACCGCGGGGGGGCCGGCGCTCCCGCCCCCGTCGGCCGCATCCCCGGCTCCCGGGCGGACGCGCGCCCCCGGGAACTCCGGGAGCGCACGGTGCAGTTCGGGCGGCGCGACGAGCGCGGCGGCGCCCGCGTCGGCCAGGATCGCCGCCAGGCGCGCCGGCGGCGAGGCCGTGTCCAGCGGGAGGTAGACGCCGCCGGCCTTGAGCACGGCCAGCAGGGCGACGACCTGCTCCGCCCCGCGCTCCATGCACACCCCCACCGGCGCCTCCGGCCCCACGCCCCGGCGGCGGAGCGCGTGCGCCAGGCGGTCGGAGCTGCGGTCGAGCTCCGCGTAGCTCAGCACGTCCGCGCCCTGGACGACGGCGGGCGCGTCCGGCGTCCGCGCCGCCTGCGCCGCGAACAGCTCGTGAACGAAGCCCGGGGGCGGCTGCGCGGGCCCCGCGGCGCTCCACTCGCCCAGCACCCGGCTCCGCTCCGCGTCGCGGAGCAGCGACAGCTCCCGGAGCGGCCGCAGCGGGTCGGCCGCCATCCCCTCCAGCACCGCCTCCAGGTGGAGGAGGACGCGCGCCGCCACCTCCGCGTCGATGCGCCTCCGCTCGAAGTGGAGCTCCAGCGTCATGCGGTCGTCGGGGAGCACCACCAGGGTGAGCGGATAGTGGCTCTCCCCGTTCAGCCGCCACCCCTCCACCCGCAGCCCGTGCTCCCCCTCGCCCACCACCTCCTGCACCGGGTGGTTCTCGAAGGCGACGATGCTCTCGAAGAGCGGGAGACCGGCGGGCATCCCGCTCCACCGCTGCACCTCCGTGGGAGGGCTGTGCTCGTGCTCCCGCGCCTCCGCCTGCCGCTGCTGCAGCTCGTCGAGCCACGCGGCGACCGGCGCCGCCTCGTCCGACCGCACCCGCACCGGGAGCGTGTTGATGAACAGGCCCACCATCTCCCCGGCGCCCGCGAGCTCCGGCGGCCGCCCCGAGACGGTCCCGCCGAAGACCACGTCGTCCTCCCCGGAGTAGCGCGCCAGCAGCAGCGCCCACGCGCCCTGCACCAGCGTGTTGAGGGTCAGCCGGTGCCGCTTCGCCGCCCCGCGCAGCGCCTCCGTGGGCTCCGCGGAGAGCCGGTGCACGGTCGTGCCGAACGCGGGCCCCGCCCCGGCCGCCGCCCCCGCGCTACGCTCGATCCCCAGCGCGGTGGGTGCCGTGAGCCCCGCCAGCGCCCCCCGCCAGTACGCCTCGGCGGCGGACAGGTCCCTCCGCTGCAGCCAGGCCACGTAGTCCCGGTACGGCCGCGCCGGCGGGAGCGCCGCCTCCCCTCCGCGGAGCCCCGCCACGTACAGGGCGAACACGTCGCGCAGCACCAGGGAGATGGACCACCCGTCCAGAAGCAGGTGGTGGTGCGTCCAGACCAGCTCCCACCGCTCGTCCCCGGTCCGGAGCACGGCCACGCGCATCAGCGGCGGCCCGGCGGGGTCGAAGCCGCGCGCCCGCTCGCCGCCCAGGAAGCGCTCGACCTCATCCGGCAGCGCCGCCGGGGGCCGGCCGCGCCAGTCGAGCGCCTGCCAGCGGAGCGGCGCCTCGCGGTGCACCACCTGCAGCGGCCGCTCCACCCCGTCCCAGACGAACCCCGTCCGCAGCACGGCATAGCGCCGGATCGCCCCCTCCCAGGCCCGCCGCAGCGCCTCGGGCTCCAGCCGGCCGCTCAGCCCGATCACGTACTGGCTGACGTAGCTCTGCGCTCCGGGCGCATGGAGGGTGTGGAAGAGCATCCCCTCCTGCACCGGTGTCAGCGGGTACACGTCCTCCATGAGGGAGGCCGGGTCGGCCGTCGGCGCGGTGGGGTGCGGCATGCGGGACGGAGGCAGCGGGATCTCGGGTATCGGCAGCGGGGACGGCCAGGGTTGACCCGTTCGTGTCGTGAACTGTGCGCGGCCGGACCCGGACGTTAATACTGCCCCGCGAGTTGCGCAACGCACCCACCTCCCGCACGCCGGGGACCAGGACGGGCGGGGGCGGGCATCGCGCCCACCTCCGCCCCGTGGTACGTCCTGCGCTACCGCCGCACCGCGTAGTGCAGGCCGACCACCCCCGTCGGGTACGGCGTCGCGGACGTCAGGTCGAACGCCGCGTGCATCCCGTCCGGCAGCACCCGCTTGCCGCTCCCCAGCGTGACCGGGTAAACGAGCAGGTGCAGCTCGTCCACCAGGCCGTGCTCGAGGAGGGCATGCACGAGCTGGCTGCTGCCGTCCGTCAGGATGTTCCCGCCGGGCTGCTCCTTCAGCGCGCGGACCGACTCGATCACGTCCTCGCGGATCACGGTCGTGTCGCGCCACCCGGGCTGCTGGAGCGTCCTGGAGACGACGTACTTCTTCCTGGAGTTCATCACGTCGCCGAAGGGGTCGCCCGCCGGCAGCGGCTCGAACGCTTCCGCGTGGGTGACGTACGTGCGCCGCCCCAGCAGGAACGCGTCGCAGTCCTGCATCAGTTCGAAGAAGCTCCTTCCGATGTCGTCGTGCCAGTAGGGCAGCGTCCACCCGCCGTGCTCGAATCCTCCGTCCCGGTCCTCGTCCTTGCCTCCGGGCGCCTGCATCACGCCGTCCAGGGTCACGAACTCGGAGACGATGAGCTTCCTCATGGGGCCTCTCTGGTCAGGGTCGACTCTCGCTGGTCACACGGGCGTCGAACGAGCATCCCGGAAATCGACACGGCCCCTCCGGCCGGCCTCCCTGGTCGGCCGTGTTGCGCAGGGCCAGGGTCTCACGCCATCTTCTTATGGGTCGCCCATACGGCCTCGAAACCAGATTCGTTCCCTTTACGTATGGGGAACCAATAGGAGAGTCGTGGTGGAGAAACGGGAGGTCCAGCCCGGGACGCTCGCGCTCATGATCCTGAAGACGCTCGACGTGCTGGGGCCGCTGCACGGCTACGGCGTCGCGCGGCGGATCGAGGAGATCAGCAGGAACCGCCTGACGCTGAACTACGGCACGCTCTACCCCGCGCTGCTCAAGCTGGAGCAGGAGGGGTTCGTGACGGCGGAGTGGGGCCAGTCGGAGAACAACCGCCGCGCGAAGTTCTACTCGCTCACCCCGGCGGGCCGGAAGCGGCTGGCGCGGGAAGCCCGGGAATGGCAGCAGACGGCCGAGGTGATCGCATCCTTCTTCGCGCTGAAACCGGGGTGAGCATGAGATCGATTCGCAGGGCCCTGGCGCGCATGGGCGCGACTCTCCGGGGCCACCACGGCGCCGACGACGACCTCCGCGCTGAGATGGAGGCCCACCTCCAGATGGCGATCGACGAGAACGTCCGCCGCGGCATGCGGCCGGAAGAGGCGCGCCGCCAGGCGATGATCGCGTCGGGCGGGCTCACGCAGGCAGCGGAGAGCGTGCGGGAGCAGCGCGGCCTTCCCTGGGTCGAGAGCGTCGCGGCCGACGTCCGTCACGCGGTCCGCCACTTCCGCCGCACGCCCCTGTCGACCGTCACGATGGTCCTGGTGCTGTCGCTCGGGATCAGCACGAACGTGGTGCTGTTCACCCTGCTGAACTCGCTCGCGACGCTGCCCGCGCCGGGAATCGCGCGCGACGAGTCGCTGGTGCGCATCCGCGGCACCATGCGCACGCAGGGGGTGACGGGCGCGGAGGCGCGACTGATGTCGTGGCCCGAGGTGCAGGAGTATGCCGGCCGCACGGACCTGTTCAGCAGCGTGGCGGCGTATGCCGACGAGACCGCGGTCGTCGGCACGGGTGACGCGGCGTCGCCACCCGTCACCGCGAACCTGGTCTACACGACGTCGAACTACTTCAGCGTCCTCGGCATCCGCCCGGCGCTCGGCACGCAGCCGGCCGCCGAAGCGGGCGGCATCCGGATGGCGACCTCGCCCACGGCGATGATCAGCCACGCGATGTGGCGGCAGCGGTTCGGCGGCGCGCCCGACGTGATCGGACGCACCCTCCGGGTCAACGACGTTCCGGTCGAGGTCGTGGGCGTCGCGCCGCCGCGCTTCGTCGGCACGGACGGCGGCGGAGCCATGACGCTGTGGGTCCCCCTCGCGGCGTATCCCCTGCTCCAGCAGCGCACCGCGGCGGCGTTCACCAGCTACGACAGCATGTTCCTGAACGCGGCCGCCCGGCTGCGCCCCGGCGCCACGGCGAGGACCGCGACGCCGATCGTCGCCGGGATGGCGGAGCGTGCGCTCCGCCTGGGGCGGGATGGCGCCGCGACGCAGGCCGCGGGCGCCGGCCCCGTGCTCGCGCAGGGTGTGGCGGGGAGCGCCGACGTCGTGCCGATGCTCGCGAGCAACAGCCGTGTCAGCCAGCGTGCGGACCTGCTCGTCTCGGTGGCGGTGTCCGTCGGGTTCGCGCTGCTCGTCCTGCTCATCACCTGCACGAACGTCAGCGCGCTCATGGTGGGGCTGGCCGCCGCGCGCCGGCGCGAGATCGGCGTGCGCCTGTCGCTGGGCGCGCCCCGCCGGCGGCTGGTCCGGCAGCTCCTCACGGAGAGCGTCCTGCTGGCCCTGGTCGCCGCGGCGGTCGGCCTCTTCGTGACGGTGGTCGGGATCCGCCTCGCCGGGGCGTCGCTCGCGGACGTACAGCTCGTCGTCGACTGGCGCGTGACGGCCGCGACGTGCGCGGTCGCCATCGCCACCGGGGTCCTGTTCGGCGTCTCGCCCGCGCTGCACGCCACGCGCGTTTCCGTGGGCGAGGTGCTGAAGAGCTCGTCGCCGTCCGTCGCCGCGACCCGGTCGGTGCTGCAGCGGGCGCTCGTCGTCGCGCAGATCACGCTCACGCAGCCGCTGCTCGTCGGCCTCGGCGTGGTGGCCGCGACCATGGCGACGGACCTGGACGGCCGTGCCCCGTCCGGTGTGCCCGGCCGGATCGCGGAGATCGAGCTGGACACGTGGGCCGGCAGAGTGTCCGCGGCCGAGCGCGCATCCCGCATCGCCGCGGCCGTCGAGCGCGTCGCCGCGATGCCCGGCGTCCTTGCCGCCATGCCCATGCAGATGGGCACGACCACCGTGCCGCTCACCGTGCACCCCGCCGACCGCGTCGCGGGTGTCGCGTACGATCGTGTCATGGAGGCGCGCCTGACGGCCGCCCCGGAGGGCTACTTCGGCGCATTCGAGATCCCCATCGTGCGCGGGCGCGACTTCGACGCCGGCGAATACGCGCACTCGCCCGACGAGGCGGCGCGCCTCACGTCGATCGACGCGGTGATCATCGGCAGCGACCTCGCGCGCCGCCTGTGGGGCGGCGCCGATCCACTCGGCCGGCGCCTCGCCATGGCACTGGCGGGGCCGTCCACCTCCCCCCCGATGGTCGTGGTCGGCGTGGTGGACGAGGCGGCCGCGGGTCCGAGCGACGTGAACGGCCAGATCCGCGTCTACGTGCCGTATGCGCCCATGAGCACGGGAGTGGTCGCGCGCACGGCTGGACCCGCGCTGCCCATGCTGGGCGCGATGCGGGAGGCCGTCGCGGCCGAAGCGCCGCAGATGCCGGTCTACAGGGCGCAGACCATGGAGCAGCGCGAGGCGCAGTTCCGTCGCAGCGTCCTGCGCGCCAGCGGCGCCGTCGCGGGTGGCGGACTGCTCGCGCTGCTCTTGTCCGCCATCGGGCTCTACGCCGTCGTCTCGTTCGGGGTCGCGCAGCGCACCCGCGAGATCGGGATCCGCACGGCTCTCGGTGCGCAGCGCGGCCAGGTCGTGCGAACGTTCTTCGCGAAGGGTCTCGCCCTGAGCGCGGTCGGGCTCGTCCTCGGCCTGCCACTCAGCATGCTCGCCACCCGGCTCGTCGCCGCCGCGCTGAGCTGGCCGCTGGCGAGCTCGCCGCTGATCGGCGTCGCGATCGGGGCGGTGGTGCTCGTGGTCGCTTCGGTCGCGGTGTGGATTCCGGCGCGCCGTGCCAGCACCATCGATCCGATGGTGGCCTTGCGGACCGAGTGAGGGGAATGAACCGCAGGGTCGCTCCCGGACCCGCGCCGGGACGCCGTCTCAACCGATCGAAGGCCGAACGAAGACCGCTCCCGGGCCCTGCCCGGGAG
>DATABU010000116.1:0-1661 GCA_036259415.1 Longimicrobiaceae bacterium | reverse complement strand
CGCAGCCCGACCCGAGCGCCAGCGAGGGGCACGCCCCTACGCGCAGTTCTTCAGAGCAGGATGAACCGGGATCAGCTCTCCACCACCCGGAAGAACCCCTCCACCGCGGCCGGGTGGAACTTGGTGCCGGCGCCCCCGCGGAGGACGGCCTCCCAGACGTCGCGCGGGAGGGTGCCGCGGTAGGAGCGGTCGGAGGTCATGGCGTCGTAGGTGTCCACCACCCGGAGGATGCCGGCGAGGAGGAGCTCCGGGGACCGGGGGGGGATGCGGGCGGGGAGGTCGGAGTAGTCGGTGTACTGGGTGGCGATCAACGGGGCGGTGCGGCACAGCGAGGGGATCGCGGCCACGATCTGCGCGCCCACCACGGTGTGCGCGCGGATCTGCTCCAGCTCGTCGGGCGAGAGCGGCGCGGTCTTGTGCAGCAGCTCCAGCGACACGCCCATCTTCCCGATCTCGTGCAGCGTGGCGGCGGTGTGCAGCAGCTCGGCTTCGGGCTCGTCCACGCGCAGCTCCGCGGCCACCCTGCGCGACAGCTCCGCCACGCGGGCGCAGTGGCCGTGCATGTAGGGGTCCTTGGCCTCCATGGTCATCGCCAGCGCGGTGACCATCTCCAGCTGCGCCTCGCGGATGGCGCGCTGCAGGCGGGCCGTCTCCCGGAACATCTCGCCGCGAAGCGCCTGCAGGTCGCGGCGGATGTGCTCCATCGCCTCCTGGACGCCGGCGCGCACCCGCTCCCGGTCCAGCGGGCGGGGGAGCACCATGAAGGGCTCCACCGGGAAGCGGCTCCCCCACGAGGCGGTGGGAGCGCCCGGGCGCGACTCGTCCGGCTCCACCACCGCCAGGTGCTGCCCCAGCTGGTTGAGCTGCCGGAAGCGGACCAGCCAGCCGGCGTCCCCCGACGCGCCGCGCGTGGCCGCGTCGCTGACCACCACGTCGGGGATGATCCCCTCCTCGAAGACGCGGAGCGCCTCCTCGCCGCTGGGGACGGTGAGCGTCAGGTGGCCCGCGGAGCGGATGGCGGGGTCCAGCTCGGCCACCACCTCGCTGCGGTCGCTGACGACCAGGACCCTACCGCTGAACATCGCGCGCGCCTCCGGCAAGGGTGGACGGCGCCACGACCTCCTCCACGAAGAGGACGTGGTCCTGGTTCAGCAGCAGGTAGGGGAAGTGCCGCCCCGACGCCTCGCAGCGGGCGTCGGTGACGGAGATGAACCCCTTGAGCGTGGACAGGTGGTCCGCCAGGCGCGCGTTCGGCGACTTGTGCAGCTGCCCGTCGATGGTCCTCCCGTCGGTCAGGTGGAAGCGGTGGGGGAGGGGGACCTTGTTCCCCACCAGCGACGGGGTGCCGGGGGTGTGAAGGGGGCGGGGAGGCGGGGTGGCCTTGGCGATCATGGCTCTTCCTGGGGACGGGGGACGCCTGGGACGCCGCCGGGAAGGGCAAGCGCCGGTCCACCCGCGGGACGGGAGCGCAAGTCGTTGGCGGGAAGTGGCTTGCGGGCGTGGGGCGGGGATCTGTCGAGGGGCGGGCGGTGTCGAAGAACCGGACACCCGCGCGGGGGAGGCGTGCCAAGTCGCTGCGGGGCAGGGGTTTGCGACGGGTGTACAGGATCCGGGCGCCGCCGGGGAAAAGAAGCGCGGGCCGGCCGCCGGGGCCGGCCCGC
>DATABU010000115.1:0-6409 GCA_036259415.1 Longimicrobiaceae bacterium | reverse complement strand
GCGGGCGGCCTGGAGGTGGGGGCGCTCTCGGCCGCGGCGCTGCGCGACGCGATCGCCGGGCGCTGAGCGGAGCACACGAGACCAACCGCGCGCGGACCATCCGGCCGCCGCGCGCCGCAGCAGATCAGGAGCCCATGTCAGACTACGAGCGCAGCACCGTCTATCCGGCGCGGCAGGTGTTCGAGAAGGCGGAGGAGATCTTCACCGCCCGCGCCGAGCTGGCGCGCGCGGACGGCGACCGCCACCACGTCACCTTCGCGGGCGCCGAGGGAACGGTGGAGGTCGAGGCCCACCGCCACGGGCCCTCCACCATCGTCACCGTGCGCACCGACCGGCTCCGCACCTCCAAGGTGGACGGGGTGGTGCGGTACTTCCTCAACCAGCTGCCCTACCAGTGGGGCGATCCGCCGCGCGAGTAGGATTCCCGGTGCGGAGGGTTTCAGGGCCGGTCCGAACTCGTGTCGGGCCGGCCTTCGCTATTTCTCGCGGTGGAACGACTGGGTTCGGGCGTGCCCCTCGCTGGCGCTCGGGTCGGGCTGCGGCTCCGTAAGCGGGCAGACTACGCCCGCTAACGGAGGCGAGCCCCGACGATACTGCTGTCGGGTCTCGCCGCTTCGCGCTCGCATCCCTCACGCAGGCTTCGGCGTGTGCCTCACCCGCCGTTCTCCCCCTCCCCCTTGCGGGGAGGGGGCCGGGGGGAGGGGGTCGCCGCAGCATCCAGCGGGCCGGGTGAGGGGCCCCTCACAGCCGTTCCATCCCCATCGCCCGGACCACCACCTCGTCCTGGCGGAAGCGGCGCTCCAGCTCCTCCCGGTAGCCGACCCACCAGGCGCGGTCCAGCGCCCCGGCCATCACCTCCAGGATCACCACGTCGTCGCGGTCCACGTCGCCGCCGGGCTCGCGCCAGGCGCCCTCCGCGGGAGACTGGAGGTAGGCGGTCACGCCGCCGAAGCGCTCCGTCAGCTCGGCGCGGACCCGGTCGAACGGGACGCGGCCGAAGGGGCGGCCCTCGTTGTCGCGGAGGGGGAGCAGGACCTGGACGAGGTACACGGCGTCACGGGGGGAGAGGTGGAGACCGGAGCCCCGGGCGGGGGCTCCGGCCGGCCGTGGCAACGTCCCGCTACGCCCGGACCTCGAAGGACACGGGCTGCGAGAGGCGCACGTCCTGGGTCTGCGTGACCCGGTTGATCACCCGGCGGAACCAGCCGGGCTCGCGGTGCTCGCCGCCGGACTGCATCACGACCTTCGCGAGGTCGATCACGTCGTCGTTCCGCATACGGATGCACCCGTGCGACTCCGCGCGGCCCAGCGAGTCCTCCTGGTGCGTGCCATGCACGTAGTAGTCGGGCTCCTTGAAGAACATCTTCACCCGGCCCATGGGGTTCTGCGGGTCGCCGGCGGCGCGCGGCTTCTTGCCGCGGGCCCAGCTCGCGTCGGGCGGCACCCACCGCGGGTTCCAGATGATCCTGCGGATCCCGAACTCCCCCTTCGGGGTCGGGTGCTCCGGCTTGCCCACCGCCACCGCGTAGGTCCGCTCCACCTCGCCGCCCCGCAGCACGTACAGCTCCCGGTCCGACAGGTCCACCACCAGCCGCACCGCGTCCGCGTCCGGGGCGGGGCGGGCCGACGCCTCCACCCCGGCCGCCAGGGGCGTCGCGCCCGCGCCGGCGAGCGCCGCCGCCCCGATCGCCAACCACTTGTGCAGTATCGTCATGCGCCTCGATCTCCGGGTTTCTGGTCTGGTGTTTCCTGGCCGGGCACAGGCGAAGATCATGCCAAACCCAAGTCTCACCAGCACTTACGAACACCGGGCCCGGAACTTGCCCGTCCGCCGCCGGTCGCGCCCGTCCCCCACGCACCCCTCTCATGGCCGTACGCGCCCCGGACTTCCGCCCCGAGCTGGACTGGATCAACACCGGCGGGCGGCGCCTCTCGCTGGCGGACTTCCGCGGGCGCGTGCTGGTGCTGGACTTCTGGACCTACGGCTGCGTCAACTGCCTCCACGTCGTCCCCGAGCTGCACGAGGTGGAGCGCAGCTTCCCTGCGGACGAGCTGGCGGTGGTGGGGGTCCACTCCGGGAAGTTCGTCAACGAGCGGGACACCGCGAACGTCGCTCGGGCCTGCGAGCGGCTGGGGGTGAGCCACCCCGTCGTCAACGACCGGCAGTTCCGCACCTGGCGCGAGTACGCGGTGCGCGCCTGGCCCACCCTGGTGGTGGTCTCGCCGGACGGGTACGTCGTGGGCCGGCACTCGGGGGAGTTCACCGCGGAGCGGCTGGTCCCGGAGCTCCGGCAGGTGGTGGAGGAGGCGCGCGCCGCCGGCCGGCTGGGCGGCGCGGCGCCCCTCCCCCCGGGGACGGAGCCTATGCCGCCGCGCCCGGGCGTGCTCCGCTTCCCCGCCAAGGTCCACGCCGCCGCCGACGGACGCGTGTTCGTGGCGGACACGGGGCACCACCGGGTGCTGGAGGTGGAGGTCGCGCCGGACGGGCGCTCGGGGCGGGTGCTGCGGAGCTTCGGCGGCGGCCGGGCGGGGTGGGCGGACGGCCCGGCGGGAGAGGCGGCGTTCCGCGCGCCGCACGGGATGGCGCTCGCGGACGGGACCCTCTACGTGGCCGACACGGGGAACCACCTGGTGCGGGCGGTGGAGCTGGACGGAGGCCGTGTGGCGACGGTGGCCGGGACCGGCGCGCAGGCGCGGCGGCGCGAGGCCGGCGGGTCCGCGCTGGAGACGCCGCTGAGCTCGCCCTGGGACCTGCTGTGGAAAGACGGCGCGCTGTACGCCGCCATGGCGGGGTCGCACCAGCTCTGGCGCGTGGAGCCGGGGGCCGCCGTCGCGGCGCCGTGGGCTGGCTCTGGCGCGGAGGAGCTGTACGACGGGCCGCTCGCGCTCGCCGCGCTGGCGCAGCCGAGCGGCCTTGCGACCGACGGGGAGCGCGTCTACTTCGCCGACGCGGAGGCGTCCGCCGTGCGCTGGGCCGTGCCGGGCGGGGAGACGGGGACGGTGGTGGGGACCGGGCTCTTCGACTTCGGCGACCGCGACGGCGCCGGAGACGACGTGCGGCTCCAGCACGCGCTGGGGGTGGCGTGGTGGGCGGTGGAGCGGGCGCTCCTCGTGGCCGATACCTACAACCACCGGGTGAAGCGGGTGGACCCCGTCACCTGCGAGGCCCGCTCCCTCGCCGGGTGCGGCGGGCCCGGGCTGGTGGACGGGCCCGCGGAGGAGGCCCGGTTCTGGGAGCCCGGCGGCATCGCCGTGGCCCCGGACGGCGCCCGCGCCTACGTGGCCGACACGAACAACCACGCGCTGCGGGCGGTGGAGCTGCGCACCGGCCGGGTGGCGACCGTGGAGCTGCGTCCCTGACGCGCTACGCGCTCCCCGACGAGGGGCTCTCCTCCCGCCGCCGGCGCATCACCAGCTCCTCCACCCAGCTCTCCACGTGCTCCGCCTGCGCCCGGGGGATCGCCTCCGTCTCGTCCTGCACGCCCTCGACCGCGTCTCCGCCGCTCCGCCGCACCACCTCCTCCACCATGGCCCTCCAGGTGGCCTTCTGCGCCGCGTGCCCCCCCAGCGCCATCCCCACCCGGTCCACGAGGTCCGAGGCGCGCGTATACGAGCGCACCTCGAAGCGCGTCGTCCCGTCCCCCTCTTCCGCGATGAAGCGGATCGCGCCCGAGAGCGGGTGCCCCTCCAGCGTCACGCAGGTGATGGCGCGCTCCGAGACGTCCTCCACGCGCACCTGGACGGTCCCGCGCAGGGGGATGGCCAGCGTCAGCGTCTCCCCGGGCTCCAGCGGCTTGCGCGTCCCCGGCTCCGCGCCCGCGATCAGCAGCCCGTCGGGGGTGAGCGCGTCGAAGTCGGTGCGCACCATCTCCAGGATCTCCGCCGGGCCCAGGCGGCTCCCCCGGATCTCGGCCCAGTAGCGCTGCCGCTGCAGCTCCCCCGTCCCCTCCGAAGGCAGCCTCTCGGGGAGGGCGTCCGCCAGCTTCAGCAGCCCCTCCCGGAGCGGGGTCGGCGCGATGCCGAAGTCCTCCGTCAGGGCGTTGCTCCGCCCGGGCGGGACCACGTTCCCCTCGGTCAGCATGGTGATCTGGTCCGAGTTCACCGGCACGTCCAGCCCCAGCAGCTCCGCCGCCCCCGTCCCCGACTTCGCCATCCACTCCGGGACGGGGATGCGCACCGGGCTCTTCCCCGTGACCTCGGCCAGCAGGTCGAGGAGGTGGTTCATGTTCGTGACCTCCGGCCCCGCCATGTCCAGCACCCGGCGGGACCCGCCCTCGCCCTCCACCGCGCGGGCCAGCGCCTCCCCCAGGTCCTCCACCCACACGGGTTGGAACGGCTGGTCCCCCGCGCCCACCACAGGCACCGCCGGCAGGGTGCGCACCATCTTCAGGATCAGGGAGATCACCTCGTCCCCCGGGCCGTACACGTTCCCGGGCCGGCAGACCAGCCAGTCGCCCGCGAAGCGCTCCCGCACCGCGTCCTCGGCGGCCTTCTTGGAGCGGTGGTAGTCCGAGGCGCCACGCTCCGCCCCGAGCGACGACACGTAGACGAAGCGGCGGACCCCGGCGCGCCCGGCCTCCTCCACCAGGTTGCGGGTGCCCTGCACGTTGACCGCCTCGAAGGTCGCCTCCGGCGGGTGCTCGGCGACGATCCCCGCCACGTGCAGCACCGCGTCGCATCCCTCGGCGGCGCCGCGCAGCGCCCCCGGGTCGGCGACGTCGCCGGGGCGGGGCTCCACCCCCTCGGCCCACTGGCGTGCGTCGTCTTCGGCATGGCGGGAGAGGAGGCGGACGGTGTGGCCGCGCTGCAGGAGGTGGTCGGTGGCGGACTTCCCCACCACGCCCGTTCCTCCGGTGACGAGTACCTTCATGTGCGGATGCTCCGGTTCGGGGTCCGGCGGGGGGAACGCACGCCGGATGCCAGAGGCCCGGACCGCGCGGGACCGGGCCACCGGACACGGCGCCCGGCAACCCGCTCCTTACGCGCCCACTACACCTGTAGTTGACAGAAAATCCCTGGATTCGCAACGCATGCGCGCTTATCGTAGTGCCCATCGACTCCCGGAACATCCTACCGGTTCCAGCACCAGCCCGGAGCTGAACAGCATGAAGCAGCCGCGCCGTCCCGACGCCCCGCCCCGCAAGCCCCGCCGCCGCTGGCGGTGGCACGTCCCCCCCGCCATCGTGCACGGCCCCGAGGCGCTCGAGGGGACGGAGATCCTCAGCGAGTACACCGGCGAGCTGGGGCTCGTCCTGTGGCAGTCGGTGCGCGACATCTCGCTCTGGTCCAGCATCACCCCGCCGGAGGGGCGTGCCGGCCTCTTCGGGCCCAGCGCCGGGAAGCGCCGGGCCGCGGCGCTCCTCGCGGCCGACCCGGACCCCGGGCTGACGGGGCCGCTCTCCACCATCGCGCGCATCCTGGAGGACCCCGCCGGCACCTCCGCGGAGCAGGTGATGCTCGCCTGCCGCGAGATCTCCCTCTGGGCGGACACCCGCGGGACGCTCGCCACGGCGCTGGCGTTCGCCCAGGCGGCGGCCTTCGCCTGCCCCGGGAACGCGGCTTCCGGGCTCCGGGTGGGGCAGCTCGCCCGCCGGCGCGCGGAGTACGCGCGCTCCGAGACGTGGTTCCGCCGCACCATCGGCCTGGCGCTCCAGGCGCGCGACTGGAACTCGTACGCGGAAGCGTTCAACGCCCTGGGCAACCTGTACCTGCAGCGCGGCAACCTCCCGGTCGCCCGCCAGCTCCAGATCCGGGCGTACCGGGCCGCCAAGCGCCACAGTCTGCGCAGCGTGCTGGCGGCGTCTCTGCACGACATGTTCGTGATCGCCGTCAAGAGCGGGCAGGCGGGGGACGCGGAGGCGCTGGCGCGCAACGCCTTCGAGGCGTACGACCCGCAGAACCCGCGGGTGGTGCCCTTCGCCCACGACGTGGCCTACTTCTGGATGTCCCGGGGGCAGTTCGCGCCCGCCCTGTCGGTGTTCCAGGCCCTCGCTCCGCAGATCCGTACTCACGCGGACCGGCACCGCATGCTGGGGAGCATCGCCCGGGCGGCGGGCGGCGCCGGAGACAGGGGCACCTTCGCGGAGGCGCAGGAGGGGATCTGGCGGACGATCCAGTCCTCGGACGCTCGCGAGACGGCGGCCGAGGTCCTGCTCGACCTGGCGAGGGGAGCCGCCGCGCTGGGAGCGTGGGCGGACGCGGAGAAGGCCGCCCGTTCGGCCGAGGAGATCGCCACCGAGCGCCAGGAGGCGCAGTCCGTGCTGACCGCGCAGGCGGTGCTGGAGGCGGTCGAGAACGAGCAGGCGGTCGAAGCAGGGACGCGGACTCCCGACGCCGCGTGGGATGCCGACGACCTGGCCAGCGGTCTCGTCCGCAGCCTGGAAGAGCACGCGGCCGTGGGCTGAACGCC
>DATABU010000114.1:0-7140 GCA_036259415.1 Longimicrobiaceae bacterium | reverse complement strand
CGCTGGGGAGGTTGTAGGCGGGGCTCCCCGGCTCCATTCGGTCGAGGAGCCAGAGCCGCTGCTGCGGGAAGGAGAGCGGGAACACCACCACCTCCCCGCCCGCCTCCTGCGCCGCGGCGGCCTGCGGCCCGCCGGCGAGAGCGTCCGCCACGATTCAGCTCCGCCGCCCGCCCGTCACAGCTCGCCCAGCAGCCGGAGCGCCTCCTCCTCCGAGAGCGATTCCAGCCACTCCAGGCGGTCCTCCACCTCCGCTTCCGGCGCGGGGCGGGCGGCGTCCACCCGGGCCGCGAGCTCGGCGACGGTGGGGGCGTCGAACAGGTCGCGCAGGCTCAGGTCCACGCCCAGCAGGCTCCGCACGCGCGAAACCACCTGGGTGGCGCGGAGCGAATGGCCGCCCAGGGCGAAGAAGTCGTCGTCCACCCCGAGGCGCTCCACCGCCAGAACCTCGCGCCAGATGGCCGCGACCTGCTCCTCCGTCGGCGTGCGGGGCTCGACGTGCTCCGGTCCCAGCGCGTCCTGCGCCGGAGCGGGGAGCGCCCGCCGGTCGGTCTTGCCGTTGGGGGTCAGCGGGATGGCGTCCAGGAAGACCCAGGCGCCCGGCACCATGAACTCCGGGAGGCGCTCCCGCAGCCAGGCGCGCAGCTCCGCGGCGTCGGCCGACGCATCCGGACGGGGGACGGCGTACGCCACCAGCTGCCTCCCCCCCGGCGCGTCGTCGCGGACCACGACGGCGGCGTCCCCCACCGCCGGGTGGCCGCGCAGGACGGCCTCCACCTCGCCCGGCTCCACTCGGAAGCCGCGCAGCTTCACCTGCTGGTCGATGCGACCCAGGAACTCCAGCGTCCCGTCCGCCAGCCAGCGCACCCGGTCGCCGGTACGGTACATCCGCGCACCCGGCGCGCCCGAGAACGGATCCGGCGCGAACGCCGCCGCGGTGAGCCCCGGCCGGCGGACGTAGCCGAGCCCCACCCCCGCCCCGCCCAGGTACAGCTCGCCGGGGACCCCGACGGGGACCGGCTCCAGCGCCCGGTCCAGCACGTAGGCGCGGTCGTTGTCCACCGGGCGCCCTACGTCCGGGAGCCGGCCGTCGCCCGGGCCGGGCGCGACCGGCCCGCAGGTGGCGACCACGGAGGTCTCGGTGGGGCCGTAGGCGTTGTAGAGCGCGAAGGGAAGCCCCGGGCGCGGACGGGAGCGCAGCGCCTCGCCGCCGGTGATCAGGACGCGGAGCGGGGCGTCCGCGGGCCACTCCAGCGCGGCCAGCGCCTCGCCCAGCACGGTGGTCACGAACAGGACGGTGACGCCGTGCTCCACGATGAAGTCGCGGAGCGCCAGGGGCGAGGTGCGGGTCTCCTCGTCCGCCACCATGTGCAGCGAGGCGCCGGCCGCCAGGTACGGCCAGGTCTCCCACACCGTGGCGTCGAAGCCCAGCCCGGCGAGGTGCGTGGTGCGGTCGCGCTCGGTCACGGCGAAGGCGTCATCGTGCCAGCGCGCCACGTTGAGGACCCCGCGGTGCGCGACCTCCACGCCCTTGGGGGTGCCGGTGGAGCCGGAGGTGTAGACCACGTAGGCGGCGTCGTCCGGCGACACGGCCGGGTCCTCCCACCCGCCGGCGCCGCCCCGGTACAGGGCCTCGTCGTCCAGCGGGACGGCGGGGAAGCCGCCGGCGACGGCGTCCCGCAGCGCCGCGGGGGCGACCAGCAGCGAGATCCCCGCGTCCTCCGCCATGTACGCCAGGCGCGCGGCGGGGAGCGCGGGGTCCAGCGGCACGTACGCCGCCCCGGCCCGCAGCGCGGCCACCGTCGCCATCACCAGCCCCGGCGAGCGCGGCGCGCAGATCCCCACCCGCGTCCCCGGACCGGCGCCCAGCTCGCGGAGCCGCCGGGCCAGCATGGCCGAGCGGCGCTCCAGCTCACCGTACGTCAGCCGCTCGCCGCCGCAGGCCACGGCCAGGGCGCCGGGGCTCCGCCGCGCCCGCTCCACGAAGAGCGCGTGCACCGGGAGGGCGCCCAGCGGCTTCTCCGGGCCCCGGCCCCACTCCAGCACCCGCTCCCGCTCCTCCGGGGTGGCGAGCGGCACCTCGTCGAGGGCCCGGTCGGGCTCGGCCAGGAGCGCGCCCAGGAAGCGGTAGTAGTCCGCGGCCATCCGCGCGGCGGTCCCGGCATCGAAGAGGTCGGCGGCGTACTCCCACACCGCCTCGATCTCGTCCTCCGGCGCCCCGGCGCGCATCTCGGCGCGGGGCATCATGATGACCTGGAAGTCGAACTTGGCGGAGCCGTTGCCGAGCGCCTCCGTCAGCTCCATCTCCACCCCGGGGAGCCGGAAGTCCGGGTAGGGGGAGTCGTGGAAGTTGAAGGCCACCTGGTAGATGGGGAGGTGGCTCAGGGTCCGCTCGGGGGCGACGGCCTCCACTACCTGCCCGAAGTGCACGTCCTTGTGCGCGTACCCCTCGCGCGCCGTGTCGCGGACCCCGGCGACCAGCTCGCGGAAGGTGGAGGCGCGGTCCAGCCGGACACGGTGGGCGATGGTGTTGACGATCATCCCGATCAGCCCCTCCGTCTCCTTCCAGCTGCGGTTGGCGACGCCGCCGCCCACGCAGAAGTCCACCTGCCCGGTGTAGCGCCCCATCAGCGCCTCGAAGGCGGCCAGCAGGGCGACGTACAGGGTGACGCCGCTCTCCCGCGCGAAGGCCCGCGCGGCGCGCGCCACCTCCGGGGGCATGCGCGTGCGCAGCGAGCCGCCGCGGAAGCTCATCGACGCGGGGCGCGGCCGGTCGGTGGAGAGCTCCAGCACCGGGTCGGCGCCGGTGAGAGCGTCCTTCCAGTACGCCACGTCGGCGCGGGCGCGCTCCCCCTCCATCAGCCGGCGGTGCCAGACCGCGAAGTCGGCGAACTGCACAGTCGGCTCGGGGAGCGGCGAGGGCTCGCCGCGCGCGAAGGCGGAGTACAGCGCGACCAGCTCCCCCAGGTAGACCGCGAACGACCACCCGTCGTGGACGAAGTGGTGCTCCACCTGCAGGAGGAGGTGCTCGTCGTCGGCCAGGCGCAGGAGGCGCCAGCGGATCAGGGGGAGGCGCCCCAGGTCGAACGGGGTCCCGAACTCCTCGGCCATGTGCCGCTCCACCCCGGCCGCGCGCTCCTCCGGGGAGAGGGAGCGCAGGTCGAAGCGGGGGCAGAGCACCGGCCCCGCCGGGTGGACGGTCTGCAGAGCGCGGCCGCCCTCGTCGTGGAAGGTGGTCCGGAAGATCTCGTGCCGGCGGACGATCTCCGCCAGGGAGCGCTCCAGGGCGTCGGCGTCCAGCCGGCCGCGGAAGCGGAACGACGCCTGGAAGTTGTACGACTTCATCCCGGGGGCCAGCTCCTGGAAGAACCAGATCGCCTCCTGGGAGAGGGAGAGCGGGAGCGGCTGGTCGCGGGGGACGGGAAGGAGAGGCGGGGCGTCGTCGGCGCCGGAGCCGCCGGCGTCCACCAGCGCCGCCAGCTCCGCCACGGTGGGCGCATCGAAGAGTGCGCCCATGGGCAGCTCCACCCGGAAGGCGCTCCGCACCCGCGCCACGATCTGCGCGGCGCGCAGCGAGTGCCCGCCCAGGTCGAAGAAGTGGTCGTGGATCCCCACCGGCCCGGTCCCCAGCACCTCCGCCCAGATGGCGGCGACCGCCTCCTCGGTGTGGGTGCGCGGCGCGGCGCGCTCGCCGCCCTCCGCCAGCACCGGCCCGGGCTCGGGGAGCGCGCGGCGGTCGGTCTTGCCGCTGGGGGTCAGGGGGAAGGCGTCCAGCGACGTCCACGCGGAGGGGACCATGTACTCCGGGAGCCGCTCGCGCATCCAGGCGCGCAGCTCCGCCGCGGCGGGGGCCGCGTCCCCCCCGGCCGGCACCCAGTACGCCGCCAGCAGCTTCCCCCCCGCGGCGTCGTCGCGGGCCACCACCGCCACGTCGCGCACCGCGGGGTGCGCCGCCAGCGCGGTCTCGACCTCCCCCAGCTCCACCCGGAAGCCGCGCACCTTCACCTGGTGGTCGGTGCGGCCCAGGTACTCCAGCTCGCCGTCGGGGCGGATGCGGCCCAGGTCGCCGACGCGGTACATGCGCGCGCCCGGGACGGCGGAGAAGGGGTCGGGGAGGTACTTCTCGGCGGTCAGCTCCGGGCGGCCCAGGTAGTCGCGGGCCAGCCCCTCCCCGGCCAGGTACACCTCGCCCACGCCGCCCGGCGCGACGGCGTCCAGACCCGGGTCCAGGAGGTGGACGCGTGTCCCCGTGACCGGGCGGCCCACGGTGGGCTCCGCCACGGCGCCGCGCTCCACCCGCAGCCAGGTGGAGTAGGTGGTGTCCTCGGTGGGGCCGTACAGGTTGTAGACGGCCCGCACGTGCGGGAGCGCGTAGAGCCCCTGCGCGAGGGAGCTCTTCAGCGCCTCGCCGCCCAGGTTCACCGTCCGAACCGAGGCGGGGATCCCGCCGGTGCGCAGCAGCTCGGCGGCGGCGGAGGGGACGGTGTTGACCAGCGTCACCCGGTCCCGCGCGGGGATGCGCGGCAGCTCCAGGGCGTTCTCCGCCAGGACCAGCGTCCCCCCCACGCCCAGCGTGTGGAAGACCTCGAACACCGACATGTCGAAGCAAACGGAGGTGGAGCCCAGCACCCCCGCGCACTCCTCCGGGGTGAAGACCTGCCGGCACCAGCGCAGCAGCGCGACGGCGCTCCGGTGCTCGATCTGCACGCCCTTGGGAGTGCCGGTGGAGCCGGAGGTGTAGATCAGGTACGCCAGGTTCCCCGCGTCGGCGCCCCCATCCGGCGCCCCGGCGGGCTCGCGCTCGATCTCCGCCCGGTCGCCGTCCACGAGGACTGCCGCGCCCGCGTGCCCCTCCAGGAGCGGGAGGAGAGCCCGCTGGGTGACCACGAGCGGCGCGCGCGCGTCGCGCAGGGTGAGGGCGACCCGCTCCCGGGGATAGGCGGGGTCGAGCGGGACGTACGCCGCGCCGGACTTGAGGATCCCCAGCAGCCCCACCACCAGGTCGGTGGACCGCCGCAGGCAGATCCCCACCCGGACCTCGGGCCCCGCGCCGCGGCGGCGCAGGTGCCGGGCGAGCCGGTCGGCGCGCCCGTCCAGCTCGCGGTAGGTGAGCGACTCGGTGCCGTGCACCAGGGCGACGGCGTCCGGGGTGCGCGCCGCCTGGTCCTCGAAGAAGTGGTGCACGCAGGCCGGCGCGCGCGCGGGCGCGCCCGGGGTGGCGAGGACCACGCCCGTGAGGGCGGCTGTCCGGGGCGTCGGGTCGGTCGTAGCCATCGGAACCTCGGGCGGTGGGGTCCGTGGGAGCTGGGCGGCGAGCCGGTGCCCAGGGGGGCGAAGGGCACCGGACTTTTCAAGACACGAAAAGTCGCCCGCGCAGGTCGGGGCGTCAAGGACCCGGCGGGGAGAGGGAGTCCCGCGGCGCGCTCGTCCGCCCCGGGCGGACGCGCCCGGGAGGTATGGGGCGGGTCAGCCGCGCGGGGCGTCCAGCTGCCGCCGGAAGTCGGACTCCTCCGCCAGACGGGCCACGCTCCCCTCCACGTTCCGGAGCTGCTGCTCCAGGAGGGCGAGCCGCTGCTCCGTGATGGCGGCCTCGCGGCCGGCGCCCTGGCCCTCCCGGGCGCGCGAGATGGCCTCCACGACGGGCTTCAGCGCGAAGCGCGCCGTCAGCCCGGCCACGGGGATGAGCACGATCAGGATGCCTCCGATGGTGCCGACCAGTGCGGTGATGTCGACGGGGATCATTTCCATGGAGAGCTCGCAGGACGGTGGCGGAGGTGGACGGCGGCGGACCCACCCTCTATGCTAGGCGCGGCCGCGCCGTTTCGCCACCCGCGAGGCGCCGCAGGAGCGCGGCTTCACAGCATCGTCTTCATGGGATCGCGGAGTTCGGGATGATGGTTGCGGACCGCGGGAGCGGAGTGGTAGCTTCGAGCGTCACCCGTCCTCCCGACCGCCCCATGACCCACACCGTCTCCCTCCCGGCGCCCGTGGTCCCCGACACCTCCGACCTCCTCCCCTGGCTGAGCGAGCTGCTGGACGAGCTCCCCGTGGGCGTCCTCCTCCTGGACGCGGGGGGGACGGTCCGCTACGCCAACGCGGCCGAGGCGCTCTTCTCCGAGCGCGGCGCGGCGGAGCTGGTGGGCCGCGACTTCTTCCGCGAGCTGGCGCCGGTGCTGGAGGGGGAGGGCGTCGGCGAGCACTACCGCTCGCGCGTGGCGGCGGAAGGGGTGCAGGTGGAGACGGAGATGCTCCTCCCCGCGCCCCGCGGGAACCGCTACGCCCGGGTGGTGATCCGCTCGCGCCGCTGGGCGGGGGCGGACTGGGGGGTGGTGGTGGTGGAGGACCGCAGCGAGCTGGTGCGCGAGCGCGAGCGGCGCCGCCACGCCGAGCGGCTGGCCTCGGTGGGGGAGCGGGCGGCCGGGGTGGCGCACGAGGTCAACAACCCGCTGGCCGCCATCAAGAGCTTCGCGCAGCTCCTGGCGCGCGACGCCGCGGGGAGCGCGCAGCGCGAGGCGCTGGAGATCATCATCGAGGAGAGCACCCGCATCGCGGGGATCGTGGGCGAGCTGCTGAGCTTCGCGCGCCGGCAGGGCGCGGGCGGGAGGCAGCCCGTGAGCCTGAGCGCCGTGGCCGAGCGCGTGCTCAGCATCCACCGCTACGCGCTGGAGACGGCGGGGATCGAGGTGCGGCGCGACTTCGACACCGCCCTCTCCCCGGTGATGGGGGAGGCGGGGGCGCTCCACCAGGTGATCCTCAACCTGGTGGTGAACGCGGAGCAGGCGCTCGCCACCCGCCCGGGGCACCGCCTCCTGATCGTGCGCACGCGCGAGTCGTCGGAGGGGGTGGTGCTC
Organism: Longimicrobiaceae bacterium; assembly: GCA_036259415.1. Classification (GTDB taxonomy): domain Bacteria; phylum Gemmatimonadota; class Gemmatimonadetes; order Longimicrobiales; family Longimicrobiaceae; genus JAFAYN01. Next base: position 292 of record DATABU010000114.1, on the reverse strand, counting down.
TCCGTGGTCGACAACGGCCCGGGGATCCCTCGCGACCGCCTGAAGCACATCTTCGACCCGTACCACACCACCCGGCCCGCGGGGACGGGGCTGGGGCTGGTGATCTCGGCGGGGCTGGTGCGCGACCACGGTGGCCAGCTCTGGGCGGAGAGCGACCCCGGCCGCGGCACCGCCTTCTTCCTCCAGCTCCCCCGCGCGGACGCCCTCCCCCCACCGATGCCGCGCCCCGCCGCTCCGCGCCCCGCCCCGGCGGAGGACGCCCCGCCGCGTCTGCGGGTGCTGGTGGCGGACG
>DATABU010000113.1:0-4206 GCA_036259415.1 Longimicrobiaceae bacterium | reverse complement strand
CCCCCGCCCCCGAAACCGAACCCAACCACGCCCCGACGCGCGATGAGCCGTTACGAGGATGTGAAGGAATCCCTGCGCCGGAACCCCCGGAGGTGGCTCGTCACGGGAGCGGCCGGCTTCATCGGCTCGAACCTGGTGGAGACGCTGCTCGACCTGGACCAGACCGTGGTGGGGATGGACGACTTCTCCACCGGCCACGCCCGCAACCTGGAGGACGCGCTCCGCGGCGACCCCGCGCGGGCCCGCCGCTTCCGCTTCCTGGAGGCGGACATCCGCGACCCGGATGCCGTCCGGGACGCGTGCCGGGGCGTGGACTCCGTGCTGCACCACGCCGCTCTCGGCTCGGTGCCGCGCTCCATCGAGCTGCCGCTCCTGGCCAACGACGTGAACGTCAACGGCTTCCTGAACGTGCTCGCCGCCGCGCTGGAGGCCGGCGCCGAGCGCTTCGTGTACGCCGCCTCCTCCGCCACCTACGGCGACGACCCCGTCCTCCCCAAGACCGAGGACTCCATCGGTCGGGCGCTCTCGCCCTACGCGGTCACCAAGCACGTCAACGAGCTGTACGCCGGTGTCTTCGAGCGCTGCTACGGGATCCGGACGGTGGGGCTGCGCTACTTCAACGTCTTCGGTCGCCGGCAGGACCCGGAGGGCCCCTACGCCGCGGTGATCCCCATCTGGGTCAGGAACCTGCTGACCGGGGTGCCCTGCGTGGTCAACGGCGACGGGGAGAACACGCGCGACTTCTGCCACGTGGACAACGTGGTGCAGGCCAACCTGCTGGCCGCCACCGCACCCGCGGAGGCCACCGACCGGGTGTACAACGTGGCCTGCGGGGAGCGCACCACGCTCAACGAGCTGTACGCGACCATCCGCGACGGGCTGGCGCTGCGCCGCCCCGCGCTGCGCGCGTGCGCCCCGCGGTACGGCCCGCCGCGCGAGGGGGACGTCCGCGAGTCGCAGGCGGACATCGCCCGCATCCGCGACCTGCTGGGGTACGAGCCGACCGTCGGCGTGGCCGACGGGCTGCGGGAGGCGCTGGAGTGGTACGCGGAGGACCTCGCCCGGCGCGGCGGGGAGAGCGCGGAGCCGGCCCTGGGCGCGGTGGCGCTGGCCTGAGGGCGCACGCCGGTGCGGGGGCCGCGCCGGCGTCCTTGCAGCCCCGCGGCTCCGCACCGACATTGGTCCGGCCGGCTCCCCCGCCCCGGGCGGGGTGGATTCGACACATGTTGAGCGACCGCACGGGGTCCTGCCGGCGGCTCGCCTTCCCGCACCGACTCACCGGATCGCCATGACACGTCCGTCCCGTCGCTCCGCATGGATCCCGCGGCTCGCGGCCCTGCTGGCCCTCACGCTCGCGGCGGTCGCCGCGCCGGCGCAGAGCGTGACCAGCGGCGCCCTGGAGGGGACCGTCCGCAGCGCCGATGGCAGCCTCCTGAACGACGCCAGCATCCTCCTCACCGAGCGCGCGGTCGGATCCACGCGGCCGCTGCCGATCGCGCCGGACGGCCGCTTCGGCGCCGCCTTCCTCCCCACCGGCAGCTACGACCTGCTGGTGGAGCAGCCCGGCTTCGCCCCCCGCGTGGTCCGCGGCGTGGTCGTGCGGCCCGGCGAGCGGACCGAGCTGCGCGTCGTCCTGTCCCCCGCCGCGGCCGGCAGCGAGCGGGTGGACACCACCCATGCCGCCGCCGGGGCGATGTCGGGCTCCCGCGCGGGGCAGGGGTGGTGGTTCGGCCCGCGCGACGTGGCCGGGCTCCCCACGCAGCGCTGGGGGCTGGACGAGCTGGCGCGGCTGAGCAGCGTCGCCGGCGACGGGCTGGAGGCCGAGGGGCTCCCGGCGCGGATGAGCGGGGTGGTGCTGGACGGGGTGCCGCTCAACCCGGCGCGGCACCCGGGCGGCGCCGCGCATCCGGCCGGCGCGGTCGCCTTCCCGCTGCAGGTGGTGGAGCAGGCGGAGCTGGCCACCAACCCGGTGGACGTGGAGTGGGGCGGCTTCGCCGGGGCGTACCTGAACACCTTCACCCGCCGGGGGACGCGCGAGCTCCGGGTGGACGGCTTCGGGAGCTGGGCCACGGGGTCGCTGGCGGGCGGGGACCCGTTCGCCTCCGGGTCGGTGTCGCACGGGACGATGCAGGGCGGGGTGCTGGTGAGCGGCCCCATCGTCCCCGACACCGCCGGCTTCGTCCTGGGGGTGGAGGCCCGCCGGCTGGAGACGCCGCTCCAGTACGGCCTCCCCTTCGCCTCCGCCGCCGACAGCCTGGGCGTCCTGGCGCCGGAGGCGTTCGGGGGCGCGGACGGCCGCCTGCTGACCACGGACGTGCTCTCCGGCTTCGGCCGACTGGACTGGCAGTTCTCCGGCGCGTCGCGGTTCACGGCCCGCGCCAACGTGGCCGCGGTCGGCGCCCCCGGCGAGGGCGGCGCGGGGTGGCTGGGGCGGTACGGGGGCGGCGCCGACGGGCTGGAGCTGTCGGCCGCGGCCTCGCTGGCCTCGCAGCTCAGCCGGTCGCTGGCGCAGGAGGCCAGGGCGGGGATCCAGGTCAGCCGCCGCGGCGCCGCCGAGGAAGCCGTCGTCCTCCCGGCCACCGCCTTCGCGGTGGAGGGGCTGGCGCTGGGCTCCGGGGGGTACGCCGGGAGCTTCGACCGCACGACCTTCTTCGCGTCCGAGACCTTCCAGCAGCGCTCCGGCGCGCACCTGCTGAAGCTGGGCGCCGCGGTGAGCGCGTCGCGCTACGAGGGGAGCTACCTCCCCGACGCGGCGGGGGAGTTCTACTTCTCCACCCTGGGCGCCTTCGCCGGGGGGCAGGGCTACTTCGTCCAGCCGGTGGGGACGCGCTCCCCCGCCAGCTTCACCATCCCCCGCGTCTCCGGCTACCTCCAGGACACCTGGACCGTGGCTCCCGGGCTGGCGGTGCTCCTCGGGCTGCGGGTGGACGCCGACTTCCCCCCCGCGGACGACGTGGCCCCCAACGCCGATTGGGCGGCGCTGACCGGGGTGGACAGCACCGCGCTGGGAACGCGCGCGCTGCTGGGACCGCGCTTCGGCTTCCGCTGGGACGGCGGGCAGGACCGCTGGGTGGTGCGGGGCGCCGCGGGGATCTACTACGACGAGGCGGACCCAGCCGTGATCGGCGAGGCGATCTCCAACGACGGGGGGCTGCGCATCCGCCGGGGCGCCGGCGACGCCGCGGCCTGGCCGGGTTTCCCGCAGGGCGCGGGGACGGAGACCGGCCCGACGCTGTCGCTGCTGGCCCCCGACTACGAGGCTCCGCGGAGCGCGCGCGGGAGCCTGGGGATCAGCCGGGTCCTGGGCGCCGGGACCGTGCTGCACCTCTCGGCCTCGTGGCGGCGCACCGAGTACCTCCCGCGGCGCGCCGACCTGAACCTGGCCCCCACCGCGGGCGCCGAGGACCCGAACGGCCGCCCGGTGTTCGGGACGCTCGTGCAGCAGGGGGGGCTGGTGTTCGCCCAGCCCGGCTCCAACCGCCGCTTCTCCGGCTTCGACCGGGTGTACGCGCTGAACACCGACGGCTGGTCGGAGTACCGGGGCGCGACAGTCGCCTTCGAGCACCGCGCCGCGTCCCCGCTGACGGCGTTCGGGAGCTACACCTACTCCTCCACCGAGGACAACTGGGTGGGCGCGCGCGGCGGCTGGCCCGAGGCGCAGCTCGCTCCCTTCGCCGGCCGTGAGGGGAACGACTGGACCGAGGGCCGCTCCGACTTCGACGTGCCGCACCGCGCCGTCCTGGGCGCCGAGCTGGGGCTGGGTGGGCGGATCGCGCCGCGGCTGGCGGCGGTGTACCGCTTCCGCTCCGGCCATCCCTTCACCCCCGGCTTCCGCCCCGGCGTGGACGCCAACGGCGACGGCTCCGCGCGCAACGACCCCGCCTTCGTGGACCCCGGCGTCCCCGGCTTCGCCGAGGCGGCCTCGGGGTGGGACTGCCTGGCCGCGGGCGGCTTCGCCGTGCGCAACTCCTGCCGCCAGGACGGGGTGCACTCGCTGGACGCCCGCATCGCGCTGGACCTGCTGCGGACCGGGCGCGGCTCGGCCAGCCTGGTGGTGGACGGGCTGAACCTCCTCTCCTCGGACGCGGGCGAGCCGGACACCGCGCTCTACCTGGTGGACCCGGCGCGGTCGCTGGGGACGGCGGACGGGCGGGTCACCCTGCCGCTGGTCGCCAACCCCAACTTCGGCAGCCCGGTCGCGGGCTT
>DATABU010000112.1:0-1791 GCA_036259415.1 Longimicrobiaceae bacterium | reverse complement strand
GTTCGCCGGCTCCGGAATCTGGGCTATGAGGTCGAACTGAACCGGGCAGCCTGACCCCAGCTCTGGAGCCCAGTTTCTATTCAGGGATGCGAGCGCGAAGCGGCGAGACCCGCCGGCCGTTTGGCGGGGCTCGCCTCCGTTAGCGGGCGTAGTGTGCCCGCTTACGGAGCCGCAGCCCGACCCGAGCGCCAGCGAGGGGCACGCCCGAACCCGCCGTTCGAATCCGGCGTCAGGAGTGGTAGTTCGGCGCCTCGCGCGTGATCGTCACATCGTGCGGATGCGACTCCCGCAGCCCGCCACCCGTGATGCGCATGAACTGCGTCTGCGTGCGGAGCGTGTCCACGTCGGGCGAGCCCAGGTAGCCCATCCCCGAGCGCAGGCCGCCCACTAGCTGGTAGATGGTGTCCGAGACCGGGCCCTTGTAGGGGACGCGACCCTCGATCCCCTCCGGGACGAACTTGCGGGCGTCGCTCCCCTCCTGGAAGTAGCGGTCCGCGGACCCCTCCTCCATCGCCGACAGGCTCCCCATCCCCCGCACCGTCTTGAAGCGGCGCCCCTCCATCAAAAAGGTCTCGCCGGGGCTCTCGTCGGTGCCCGCCAGCATGGAGCCCATCATCACCGAGTGGGCCCCCGCGGCCAGCGCCTTCACCACGTCGCCGGAGTACTTGATGCCGCCGTCGGCGATGACCGGCACGCGGCCGGCGGCGCCCTCCACCGCGTCCAGGATGGCGGTGAGCTGCGGCACCCCCACGCCCGTCACCACGCGCGTGGTGCAGATGGACCCCGGGCCCACCCCCACCTTCACCGCGTCCACCCCGCGCTCCACCAGGGCGGCGGTGGCCTCGCGAGTCGCCACGTTCCCGGCGACGAGCTGCGCGTCGGGGAACGCCTCGCGCACCCGCGAGACCGCGTCCAGCACGCCCACCGAGTGCCCGTGCGCGGTGTCGATCACCAGCACGTCCACCCCCGCCTCCACCAGCGCGCGGGCGCGCTCCAGGTCGCGCTGCGGGTGCGCCCCGATGGCGGCGCCCACCCGAAGGCGCCCCCGCTCGTCCTTGCAGGCGTTGGGGTACTGCGCCCGCTTGCGGATGTCCTTGACGGTGATGAGCCCGGCCAGGACGCCGCTCTCGTCCACCACCGGGAGCTTCTCGATGCGGTGCCGGTGGAGGATCCGCACGGCGTCCTCCAGCGAGGTCCCCACCGGCGCGGTCACCAGCCCCTCGCGCGTCATGGCCTCGGAGACGGGGCGCTCCAGGTCGGTCTCGAACTGGAGGTCGCGGTTGGTGAGGATCCCCACCAGCCGGCCGCCGTCCTCCACCACGGGGACGCCGCTCACCGAGAAGCGCTCCATCATCCGCACCGCCTCGCGCAGGGGGGCGTCCGGGCGGACGGTGATGGGGCTGGCGATCATCCCGCTCTCGGAGCGCTTCACGCGGTCCACCTGCTCCGCCTGGCGGTCGACCGTCATGTTCTTGTGGATGATCCCGATCCCCCCCTCGCGGGCCATGGCGATCGCCATCCCGGACTCGGTGACGGTGTCCATTGCCGCGGAGACCAGCGGGATGGCGAGGGTGATGGAGCGGGTGAGCAGCGTGCCCACGTCGGTCTCGCTGGGGTGCACCAGCGAGTGCCGGGGGACGAGGAGGACGTCGTCGAACGTCAGCCCCTCGCCGGTGAAGCGGGCGGACGGCGCCTCGGGACGGGTCATCGGGCCTCCATGAAGTGAGGCGCCCGCCGCCCCGCGTCGCCGTCCGGGGGGGACGGGAGCCCTGATGGCGCAGCTCTCTCGGG
>DATABU010000111.1:0-3489 GCA_036259415.1 Longimicrobiaceae bacterium | reverse complement strand
GACCGACTCGGGGAGCGGCCGCTCAGGGCTCCACACCTCGCCCGTTCCCAGGTCCACGGCGAAGAGCGGCCCCGTCTCGACGGCCCCGTGATAGCCCTTGTGAACCGCCGTGCGAAGGAAGACCTGCGGAGGGTCCACGAGGGTGTCCCCGACCGCCAGCGCGGCCCAGAGCACCTTGTGGATCGTCCTCTCGTCCAGGACCGCCTCCATCCGGGCCGCGTACTCCTCGCCGGCGAATGCGGCGTAGTCGCGGAGCGCGCTCTCGGCGGCGGCACGGTGCCGGTGCGCGGCGTCCTGCGCCTGGTACGCCAGGACCCCGGCGAGCGAGAGCGTGAGCAGGAGCAGCCCCACCACCAGGGCGGAGCGGGGCGGGCGCGGCACGGGAGGACGCGGCAGCGGCATGGATCGGGGCGTGGCCGGGGGAGAGGGACCCGCCGGCCGGGCGGGTCCCGCGCTGTTCCAATGTGCCGACGGGACCCGGCGCGCGGAAGGAGAACGCGTCAGGGAAATGTCAGGGAACGGTTGCCTCCCCGCGCCTCCTCCTCCGATCCCTGACCGTCCCCTGTCCCCCCCGCAACCCGCGCGGCTCCCGCCGCTCCTACCTTGGCAATCACCCGCGGGGCCCGCGGGAGGACCCGCCACCCGACTGCAGGAGCGGTGCGACCATGTCCCGTCCGAGCTGGATCCTCCTCGCCGCGCTGGCGCTCGCCCCGCTGGTGGCGCCCGCCGCCGCCCAGACCGAGGCCCGACCCGCGCTCCGGATGCCGGACGCACCCGCGGCCAAGCGGATGGAAGCCACGGCCCTGACCGCCGCGGCGCCCCGCGTGGACGGCCGGCTGGACGACCCCGCCTGGGCGGGCGCGTCCTGGGCGTCGGACTTCGTGCAGCGGGAGCCGGACCAGGGCGCCGCTCCGACCCAGCGCACCGAGGTCGCCTTCCTCTTCGACGGGGAGGCGCTCTACGCCGCCGCGCGCATGCACAGCGACGACCCGGCCGGGATCCGCGCCCCGCTCACGCGCCGCGACCAGGACGGAGGCGCCGAGCGCCTGGTGATCTCGCTGGACACCTACCGCGACCGCCGCACCGCGTACGCCTTCGCCGTCACCGCAGCGGGGGTCCGCCTGGACTGGTTCCACCCGGAGGACACTCCCCACGCGCGCGACCAGACCTTCAACCCCGTGTGGGAGGCACGCGTCGCGCGGGACTCCGCGGGGTGGACGGCGGAGGTTCGCATCCCCTTCTCACAGCTCCGCTTCAGCGCGGGCGAGGTGCAGCTGTGGGGGGTGCAGGTGAGCCGCGTGGTCCCGGCGCGCAACGAGGAGGACGCCTGGGTCCTGGTGCCGCGCGACGCGGCGGGGTGGGCCTCCCGCTTCGGGGAGCTCGCGGGGATCCGGCGGGCGGGAGCGGCGCGCCGCGTCGAGCTGGCCCCCTACCTCGCGAGCGAGGCGCGGCTGGCGAGCGGCGGGCTGGTGGACCCCGCGGACCCCTTCCGCGACGGGCGGGAGGGCGCGGCACGCGTCGGCGTGGACCTGAAGATGGGGCTCGGGCCCAGCCTCACCCTGGACGCCACCGTGAACCCGGACTTCGGGCATGTGGACGCCGACCCCGCCGAGGTGAACCTGTCCGGCTTCGAGACCTTCTTCGAGGAGCGACGCCCCTTCTTCACGGAGGGGCGGCAGACGCTCACCGGGGTGGGGCCCACCTACCTGTATTCCCGGCGGATCGGCGCCGCGCCGCACGGCGAGGCCGACGGCGACTTCACCCGCGCCCCGCCGACGACCACCATCCTCGGCGCCGCGAAGCTGACCGGGCGGCTCCCCTCGGGCCTGTCGGTGGGAGCGCTCACCGCGCTCACCGGGGCCGAGTCGGCCCGGACCTTCGACCGCGCGGCGTCGGAGTTCGGGACCACGCCCGTGGAGCCGCTCACCGGCTACGGCGCGCTCCGGCTGCAGCAGGAGGTCGGCCGGGACGCATCCATCGTGGGGCTCACGCTCACCGGCGTCCGCCGCGACGCGGGAGACGGCCTGGGCGCGCTCCTGCCCCGGGAGGCACTGGCCGGGGGGATCGACTGGAACCGCCGCTTCGCGGGCGGCGCGTACGAGCTGATCGGGCACGCAGGCTTCAGCCGGGTGGCGGGCGACACGGCCGCCATCTCCCGGGTCCAGCAGTCGGGCGTGCGCTACCTCCAGCGCCCCGACCAGGACCACGTGGACTTCGACCCCGACCGCACCTCGCTCACCGGGTGGAGCGCGGCGCTCCGCGGCGGGAAGCGGAGCGGCCGCTGGCAGTGGAACGGCGGCGTGTGGGCGGAGTCGCCCGGCTTCGAGCTGAACGACCTGGGGCGGCTGGGCGACACCGACAACGTGAACACCTGGGCGGGCCTCACGTACAACCGGAGCGACCCCGGCCCCCTGACACGGCAGTGGACGGTGCGCGTCTTCGGGGAGAACACCTGGAACTTCGGCGGGGTGCGCAACGCCTCGGAGGCGGGGATGTTCGCCGCCGCCACCTGGAAGAACTTCTGGCGCACCTGGACCAGCGCCGGGGTGCTGCCGCGCGCCCAGAGCGACCACCTCACCCGCGGCGGCCCCCTGATGCAGACGCCGCTCGGCTGGTGGTGGAACGGCGGGGTGGCCGGCAACCCGGCGCGGAAGACCGGGTGGGACGCCACGCTCTTCACCGGGGGCGACGAGCTGGGGAGCCGGCGCTGGGACCTGCGCGGCACCCTCCGCACCCAGGTCGGCGACCGCCTGAACCTCGCGCTGGAGCCGCGCCTCGCCCGGCGCGCCGACGCGCGCCAGTACCTCGCCACCGTGGACGGCGGCGGCGCGGCCACCTTCGGGGGTCGGTACGTCTTCGGGCGGATCGAGCGGAGCGAGCTGGCCGCGCCGCTCCGGGTGGGGTACTCCTTCACCCCGGACCTGGGGCTGGACCTGTACGCCGAGCCGTTCGCGGCGGGCGGACGCTACTCCGCCATCGGCGAGCTGCGGGAGGCGCGCGGCTCCGCGCTGCGGCGCTACGGCTCCGACGGCTCCACCATCCGCCGCGACGCCGACGGCGGCTACACCGTGACGGACGGGCCGCAGACCTTCACCCTGGAGGACCCCGACTTCGGCACCCTCTCCTTCAGGAGCAACGCCGTGCTGCGCTGGGAGTGGCGCCCCGGGAGCACCCTGTTCGTGGTGTGGCAGCAGAACCGCTCCTCGTCGGACGAGCTGGGCGGCGCGGCCGGGGCGCGGGACCTGTTCGGGGCGGTGGGGGCGGAGGGGGAGAACGTGCTGGCCGTGAAGCTGAGCTACTGGCTCCCCCTGTGACACGAGACCTGCGCGGCCAGCAGCCTGCCCCCGACTGGGAGCCCGCGTGAGGGATGCGTGCGCGAAGCGGCGAGACCCGCGGGGCTGTTTCCGCGGGGCTCGCCTCCGTTAGCGGGCGTAGTGTGCCCGCTTACGGAGCCGCAGCCCGACCCGAGCGCCAGCGAGGGGCACGCCC